>BQJS01000198.1 GCA_021604825.1 Phycisphaerae bacterium
GCCAGCGGACGTTGGGTTTGCGGTTGGCGCCGACTTCATCGAGCCGCCCCACCGGCATGTCGTGCGGGGCGCTTCGCAGTAGTTCCGGTTGGTCGCGGGCTTCGTCGGCCATCTTGATCATGACTTCGCAGAACCGATCGAGCGTCGCTAGCGATTCGGTCTCCGACGGTTCAATCATCAAACAGTGCATGATCGGCCAACTCATCGTCGGCGGGTGGATGCCATAGTCGATCAACCGCTTAGCAAAGTCGCGCTCATTGACGCCTAAATCGGCAAAGTCCGGCACGGTGATGAACTCGTGGGCGTACGGCCCTTCAAATGGCATCGGATAGCGATGCTTGATCTGAGCCGCAATATAGTTCGCCGAAAGCACCGCCCGCCTCGACACCCGCTTCAAACCTTCCGGGCCAAGCGAACGGATGTAGGTGTATGCCCGCACCAACACGCCGCCCTGTCCATAGAAACTGCGCACGCGTCCGATGCTGTCCGGACGATCGTAATCCCACGCAAACGAGCCGTCGGGCTTTTTGATGACCTGCGGTTTCGGCAGGTACGGACTAAGTCGCTTGCTGACACCGACCGGACCCGCACCGGGCCCACCGCCACCATGCGGCGTACTAAATGTTTTATGCGTATTAAAGTGCATCACGTCGACACCCACGTCGCCGGGCCGAATAATCCCGAGCGTGGCGTTCATGTTGGCGCCGTCGTAGTAAAGCAGCGCCCCCTTTTCATGGAGGATTGCGGCGATGTCGGCGATCTGGTCGTCGAAGATGCCGCACGTGTTCGGATTGGTAATCATCAGGGCGGCGGTGTTTTCATCGACCTTCGAACGCAGATCGTCGAGGTCCACCTTGCCATCGGATCGCGAACGAATCTTGGTGCTGCTCATCGAACAAATCGTGCAACTGGCTGGGTTGGTGCCGTGGGCGCTGTCGGGGGCAAGCACCACGCGACGATTTTCTCCGCGAGCGCGATGGTACGCCTCGATCATCATCAGCCCGGTCATCTCGCCATGAGCGCCGGCGGCTGGTTGCAAACTGACCTCAGCCAACCCGGAAATCTCCTGCAAGAAGTGCCGCAGTTGATAGTGCAATTCGAGCATGCCTTGCACGTCGGACTCGGGTTGGTACGGATGAAGGTGCGCAAACCCGGGCATGCCAGCCACCCGCTCGTTGACCCGCGGGTTGTACTTCATCGTGCAGCTACCGAGCGGATAGAAATTCTCGTCGATGCTGAACACGCGATGCGACAAACGCGTCATGTGGCGGACGACATCAAGCTCGCCGAGTTCGGGTAGCTCGGGCGCATGTTCGGACCGCAGGTGCTTCGGCAGGTTGGCATCGTCCTGCGCAGATGGCACATCCGAGTCGGGCAGCGATACACCGCTGGCTCCCTGGATGCACTGTTCAAAGCTCAGCGGAAAATCTTCGGATTGCTCTGCGAGAGGCGCAACTGCCATGTTCAGATTCGCTCCGTAGGGTCCGCTGTGCGGACCGTTCATATGGTTGGCGGCGTCGGGGACATGCGGTCCGCACAGCGGACCCTACCACCAGTCGCCTGCATTATAGTCTCAATGGAATCGGAACCCAGCCCTGCGATTCACAAAAATGCTGAAAGATCGATGGATGCAGGTACGATTTTCAGCGAGCCGCTCACGACGATTTGGTGCCCTGCTGCCGCTTGGTTTCTTCGGCGAGGATGCGGTTTTCTTCGGGCGTCAGGGAATCGATTCCGTAGGCGCTGACCTTGGCGAGAATGCGATCGACTTCCAGCGTCATTTTCTGACGATGCTCGGCTTCGCGGCGCTCGCGGGCTTCGGTTTTTGCCTGCCGCCGACGCTCGAAATATCCAGGCGTTTTCGGCTTCTCTTCGTTCTGCCCTTCCAGCGACGTGTATCCGCCGGAGAAGTCATATCCGAATTCGTTCTCGTCGCCCTCCAGCTCGCGCATCTTGGCGTTTCGACGTTCATTGTAGCACGTGAGGTAACCGAAGAACGCAATCGCGATCAACATCATGGTCTGCATGAAGAAACCAAGAATCGCCAACACGATCGCGCCGATCATGCCCACAAAGGTTGCGGTCAAGGTCGATGGACCGAAGCCAGACTTCGGCCAGAGATAGGCCTGAAGCATCCGCCCTCCGTCCAACGGATAGATCGGCAGCAGATTGAATAGCAGAAGCACATAGCTCAGTCCGAACGAAACGCGCAACCACAATTGCAAATTGTCGTTGATGTCGATATTCGGGTCGATGGGCATGAAGGTGCGCACAGGATTCCATGGCACCGCGCCCCACCCACCCAATGCAACGAGTGCGATCCCTACCACGATGCAAATGATCAAGTTCACCATTGGGCCAGCGACGACCGTGAGCATGTGGGCTTTGGGCGTGTGCGGCGGGCGGACAGACGCCAAGCCGCCCAACGGCCAGAGCAAGATCTCGTCGGCTGACCCACCGCTCTTTCGCGCACCCCAGCAATGTCCGAATTCGTGCAACAAGACGATAGTGAACAAAATGGCCAGCGCAAAGACGGCGTCAAACGCGCCGCGCAATCCGACGCCTTTCTCGGCGGTGATGAACGCTTCACCCGCAAAATAGATGGCCGCACAAATGAAGAGGAGGTGGAGCTTGATCGTGATACCGAAAAGCTCGCCGATGCGAAACGACCAATTCAGCGGATTGTCTTTGTTGCCAGTCCCGAACAAGTTCGATCATCCAATAGAGTGAAGGCCAGTGTTACGGTCTACCCGCCCGCGATTCTTCTGCCCGGGACCGCTCGGACGCTTCTTTCAGCGCATTACGCTCGGCCTCGGAGAGGCTGTTGATGCCCTTGGCGTAGACCTTTTCCAAAATACGGTTCACAGTTTCGGCGTCGTCCTTGCGCTGCTGGACGCGCTCGCGAAACGTTCCCCCGCTGCTTTTGGAAGCCCCGCGCGAAAAGATCCGCGATAACCAACCGCCCCCAGTCGGCGAAGCACCGCCAAGTCCGCCCGGAGAACCGCCAGCCCACGCCCATCCCCCGGTCTTGGACCACCATACACCGACCAGCAAACCAGCAAGGTGGCAAACGTCACCACCCCAGTTGGGACCGCCCTGCATGATGTTGTAAATGAACCATATGAAATACACGATGACCATCGTGCGAATGCGCACCGGCACGAGGAAATAAACCAGCACTTCGGCGTTCGGATAGTAAATGGCAACAGCAGCCATGATCGCCCACAGACTTCCCGACGCACCAAGCCCCGGGATGTCAGGATTGATCCACCCAACCGCACCCGCAATCGTCAAAACAAGGTTTCCGGCAATGCCGCCGATCGTGTAGACAATGAAAAATTGCTTTCCGCCCCAACGCTTTTCCAACACGGGACCAAAGAAATACAACATCAGCATGTTGAAGAAAATGTGCGCGAAACCCGCATGCAGGTATGTTGCGGTCACGAGCCGCCAGACTTGGCCATGAAGCACACTCGTCGCGTGCATGACTCCGTTTGACAAGACGAAGGGGCCAATGGGCGCATTCATGGTGCTGATGAAGAAGATGGCGATGTTCGCAACGATGACGCGCGTGACCACGTCCCACGTACCCATGCCGGACCCGCGGTACATCGGTCGATTGCCGCCGTAGTACTTTTGCTCTTGTGCGTATTCGCGGTCCTGCCAACCCATTCAGCCAACCCGTCCTTCGTGTCATCTGATTACGACTTTAATTCACATCCGCGCTTGGCGTCTTCTATTGCAAAGTACGTCCCCAGCACCGCCATGGTTTTACCATCGAGCAGCGTTCCATCGATCAAATCCTGTCGAATCTTGTCAGCCGCCACAATCTCAACATCGATCTCTTCGGTGTCGTCGAGGTTCTGTCCGACCTGCGTCAGATCGCGGGCGACAAATGCGTACATCCGCTCGGTGCAAATGCCCGGCGAGGTGTAAAATTCGACCAGCGGCTTGATCGACTTGGCCCGATATCCCGTCTCCTCCACAAGCTCGCGAAGGGCACACGCCTTAGGATCTTCATCGGCTTCCAAAGTGCCAGCCGGCAACTCCAAAAGCACCTGATCGGCTGCAAATCGTCGATTCCGGATCATCACGATGGATTCATCGTCGCAGATGGCCAGGATCGTGACCGCCCCCGGATGGACGACCACCTGCCGATCGACCTCGCGGCCGTCCGAAAGTGCAACTTTCCACAGCTCAACGTCGAACTTGGGCGTACTAAGAAGTGAACGTTTCTCAACCATGGGGTCGATGCACCATTGAGGATGTCTGGCCAAATCGTTTGAATTCGGTTCTCGCTCTAACCGCACACGCGATTATAGGGTTCGGACAGTAGACCGACAATTGAGGCGGCGTGGCTGAGCGCCCCCGGCAAGTGCTTGTCGCAGCGCAATTTGCCGCATAATATTGCCCAAAGCTACGCCAAAGCGCACGGGCGAGGCTCGCGCCGCAAACGAAATCGCGATTATTAGAGAATACGGTTCGACGAATTCGTTGGGCGAGCCACCGTAACCTGTCAGACGACGATTGAATGAGCAAACAGCAAGTTATCATTCTGGGCTCGACCGGATCGATTGGCGAGAGTGCGCTTTCCGTGCTTTCGGAATTGTCCGATTCGTTTGAGGTCGTCGGATTGTCGGCGGGGAAGCAATGGAAAAAGCTTGCCCAACAAGCGCGGTATTGGAATCCGAAGTTCGTCGCACTGGCGGATTCGGCGCATCAAGGATCATTGAAAGCTGAATTACCCGACGGATGCCAATTAATCGACGGTGACGAATCACTAACCCGATTGGTTGAAGCCGTCGATGCCGACTGCGTGATCTCGGCGGTGGTTGGTGCGGCTGGCCTGCCTGCGACGCTTCGCGCGGTGCAGCTCGGTCGCAAGGTTGCCCTGGCAAACAAAGAACCGCTCGTCATCGCCGGCGAGTTGCTGATGAGTACGGCCGAGCAAACCGGCGCAACGATCCTGCCGATTGATAGCGAGCATTCTGCCGTCTTTCAGGCGCTGCAAGCCGGGCAGCACGACGATGTCGAACGGATTGTCCTGACAGCATCGGGCGGACCGTTCCGCGACGCGACCGAACCCGAACTCGAACAGGCGACGGTTAAAGATGCGCTCAATCATCCGACCTGGTCGATGGGCCCGAAAATCACCATCGACTCGGCGACGATGATGAACAAGGCGCTGGAGATCATCGAAGCCCGTTGGCTTTTTGATTTTGAGAGCGATCAGATTGAAGTGATGATCCACCCGGAATCGATCCTGCATTCTATGGTTGAATTCTGTGACGGGTCGGTCATCGCTCAGATGGGAACGCCCGATATGCGGACGCCGATTCAATACGCATTGACGTATCCACGGCGCTTCCCGTGTCCGGCCAGTCGGCTATCACTGACCAAGCTTGGGCAACTGACGTTTCACGAGCCGGATCCGCAGCGATTTCCGTCGCTTCGATTGGGGCACCAGGTCGCAGCCGAGGGTGGGTCATCCGGCGCGGTGTTCAACGCAGCCAACGAGGTCTGCAACGAACTGTTTCGGCAGGGAAAAATCGGCTTCTGCGACATTGTACGATTGACCGAAGAAGTGTTGAATCTGCACGATCGCATTGATCACCCGTCATTGGATGAGTTGATTAATGCCGACAATTGGGCCCGGCGCGAAGTAGAAACGGTGCTGGCTGCCAGTCCGATCAGAAAAGAAAACTAAAGAGAACGAAGGATTGCAGGTAAGGTGGGTAAGTCTTACTTGCAACTCCATTGATACGAGAGAAAAACAACGATGGATAGCTCTATCATGATGTGCCAAACCATGCTCGCCGCGATTGATGATCCCAGCTGGCTCGCGAAGGTGTGGTCATACGTCGGAATTTTCGCCGGATTCTCCTTTATCATTTTCGTTCACGAACTCGGACACTTCGCGGTGGCCAAGTGGTCGGGCGTGCGCGTCGAACAGTTCGCGATCGGTTTCTTTCGAGAGATCGTCGGCTTCACCAAGGGCGAGACCCGCTATTCGTTCAACCTGCTGCCGTTGGGCGGATACGTGAAGATGCTCGGGCAGGAAGATTTCGAAGTCGACACCACCGGCGAGTTGCAATACCGCGACGACCCGCGCTCCTTCGCGAACAAACCCGTCGGCGTGCGCATGGCCATCGTGTCTGCCGGCGTCATCATGAACCTGATCCTCTCGCTCGTGCTGTTTGTCATCATCTACTCGATCGGCAAGACGGTTCAATCGCCACGTGTGGGCGCAACGCTTCCGGGACGTCCGGCTGCCGCGGCTGGGATGCTTTCGGGCGATCTGGTTAAGTCCATCAATGGTTCATCGGTTGAGGAATTCCAGGACATCCCGATGACCGTCATGCTGGCCAAGCCGGGCGAACCACTGGAGTTCGTCGTCGAACGCGATGGCGAATTGATGACGATCAACGTCATCCCCGAGGTCAACGCCAGCGACGACATCTTCCAGATCGGCATCACCTCTCCGCAGGTGGCTTCTTTGGTGGGTATTGGTCCGGGATACGATCCTGAGAATCCGAAGCATCCAAGGCTTGGCGATAAGATCGTCGCGATGGGTGACACCGAAGTCACCGAAGAAAACGCGAACTCAATGATGAACCTGCTTGCCACCGATCCGTTGAGATTCAACTCGGTGGTGGTCGAGCGGACGCCATTCGATGCCAAGCCAGACGCGAAACCCGAACGCGTCACCGTCGATCTCGCACCGCGCATCGCCCTTCGCCGGATCGATAAGGTCGAGCCGAACCTGTACGGCTTGGTCCCGCTGGCACGATTCAGCAGCGTCCTACCGGGTGGGCGTGCCGACCTCGCTGGCATCGAAGTCGGCGACGTTGTTCTGAAATGGGGCGACATCGAGAACCCAACTGCGCGCCAAATCGAAAAGAGCGTGCTCAAACCGCACAAGTCAGATTGGGGCCCCACCGAGCGCGACATTCCGGTGAAACTCCGCAAGCACGATGACGGCAAAATCGTCAACACGACCGTCCGCCCGAAGATCAAGATCGTGCCACTGTTGCGCATTCAAAAAGGCAAGCCCACCATCGGCGCCAAGTTTGAGATGTTTGCCGATCGCTATCTGCGTGTTGGCGCGGTGGTTGAAAATACCATGGAGAGAGAAACCCCCGCGTCGGCGGCGGGCATTCCGACCAACGCGATCATTACCAAGGTCAACGATGAACCGGTCGAATCGTGGGTCGGTTTGGCTGAGGCGTTTCGAAAGAATGCTGGTCAGGATGTGACGGTGACCTACGATCACGGCGACGAGAAGGCCCTTTCGACGACCATGAGCATCCCGCACAGTCTGCGAACCAAGCTGGGCGTCGGACCGGAAGCCAGCGTATTCGCAGTCGACGGCAAGGAACGAATCAAAGTCGAACGCAACAACAAATCCGCCGTGTTCTCGGTCAACTATCCGGTCGCGCTGTACGAAGCGTTGAAAGAAGTGGTCGGAAAGACGATTGAAATTCAGTATCGACCGGGCCCGCTTTCGGCGATTGAAACCAAGAGCGTCGAAGTGACCGACGACATGCTCGTGCCTTGGGTCGGGGCCACCGCTTACACCGTGGACGTCATTGCTGGCGGCGAGACCATCGAGTTGCAGAAATCCAATCCGATCGATGCGATGAAGCTGGGCATCAAGAAAACATATTTCTTCGTGATGCAGGTTTACCAGGTCATGGAGCGGATGATCGTTTCAAGAACGCTGGGCGTCGACAAGATTTCCGGCCCGGTTGGCATCGTGGACATCGGCAGCAAGATGGCCCGCGGCGGCATGGTTGATCTGCTCTGGTTCCTCGCGTTGATCTCAGCCAACCTTGCGGTCATTAACTTCCTACCGCTGCCGATTGTCGATGGCGGTTTGATGGTGTTCTTGATCATCGAGAAGATCAAAGGCAGTCCGATCAGCGTTCGCGTTCAAGTGGCGACGCAGGTCATCGGTCTGGTGCTGATTGCGACGGCATTTTTGTACGTGACGCTGAACGACCTTGCCGGATAAGGCGCGCGACCAATTCGAAGCGATGTGAATATCAAGTTAGTCTTCGCTCTTTGATTCATGCCATGAACGCCACTTGGCAATCGCCGGGGTGCGTTCGAGTGGTGTGGCTTCGATATACCCAAACGATTGCCCGGTGATGTCGCGCAACTTCCGAGCGGCACGCATACCGTTCGTATCTTCTGCAACTCGGGTTGAATCTCCACCCAACTCTTTGCTCTCCGATGTTCCCGGCAGTGCAAACTGTGGGGCAACCGACTCGAGCGCGTCACGGGCTTGCGCTTCTGTTGCGGTCAATCCACTGTAAACCTCGTCATCCGAAAGGCATTCAATCAGTGGGCCGACGACTTCATCTCCGCCCCACTGTCCAAGCGATTCGATCGCCTGAGCACGCACGCCAACATCCGGGTGTGAACGGGCGATTCGACTGATTTCTTCAAGCGCATCGGGAAGATTAATCCCGCCGAGACGACTGACCGTAAACATCGCAGATTCGGCATCGAGCTGTTTAATCAATCCCGCCAACCGATACACCGTGTTCGCAGTTTTTCGCATCGACAAACCGAGAATCGCGCTCTTTCGAATGGTCGCGTCGTCGTCAACACATGCCGTCTCCAGCAGGCGGTCGGCTTCGTCCCCAGTGATCGTCGAAAGCAACAACACGCCAAACGACCGGTGAGCCGTGTCGGGGTCCTTGGCTAAGGACTTCGCTACCGGAAGCGATTTGGTGTCCATGCCTGAAAGCAGACTGAGATAGTGCATGCGATCTTGCACGTCAGTCGAATTCGTCAGGCGATATCCCCACCAACGCACACGAATGTCATTTCGAAATC
>BQJS01000199.1 GCA_021604825.1 Phycisphaerae bacterium
ACCACGCGATCACCTTTCGGGCGATCTCGTCGGCTTTGCGCTTGGCCTGTTTGCCGCTTCGCTGATCGCGCGAATACAGCAAGTCATTTCGCCAGGTTTCTGCGCCGATCCTTCGAACAACCACATTCAACCTGCCCGCCTCCCGCTCCCATAGATCACTGAGATCTCCCCCCCCCTCGATGTACAAAGCCGCCAAATCGTCGATCTCCCTCAATGTCCGGAATACGCAGCGACGAAGGGCCGAATTATTCGCAAAATGATGCGAACGATACCAGCGCAACCGGCCCTCATCGTTGAACAATGCGAGTCCCGTCTTCAGACCAACGTCGATGGCAAGGAGAAATCGCTCGTCACTCATTTCCGTCACAATACAAATTCACTCTGACAAGTCCAAAGGTGTGCATGCACGCTCTACCAGAAACCTCGGAACCAATCGTCGCAACGCCAACGACTGACAGGATAATGTAACCTCTGCGCGCAAGACAGCGACCTGCTCAAGATGACTCATGAGCAGGTCGCTGTTGTAATGCACCTTAACGCGTGATCGCTGGATCTCGAAATTAGCCAGTCACGTCAAATCGATCGAGGTTCATCACCTTAGTCCAGGCGGCGACAAAGTCGTTGATGAATTTCTGCTGAGCGTCAGCACTGGCGTAGACTTCTGAGATGGCGCGAAGCTGCGAGTTTGCACCAAACACCAGATCAGCGGAACTGGCCATCCATTTAACTTCACCCGTCTTGCGGTCGCGACCTTCAAAGAAGAATTCGCACTTTGGCGACTTGCGCCAATCCGTGCTCATGTCCAAGAGGTTCACAAAGAAGTCATTCGTCAACGTCTCGGACTTCTTGGTGAAGACACCCAATTCAGGGTGCCCCGCGTTTGCACCAAGGACTCGCAAACCGCCCACGAGGACGGTCATCTCCGGCGCGGTGAGCGTAAGAAGTTGGGCGCGATCGAGCAGTGTTTCTTCGGCTGGCCTGTCGAGTTGGTTACCGAGGAAGTTGCGGAATCCGTCAGTTTTCGGTTCGAGTACCGCAAACGCCTCCACGTCCGTCATCTCCTGCGAAGCATCGGTGCGGCCTGGCGTGAACGGAACGTTGATGTCGTGCCCCGCCCGCTTTGCGGCTTCCTCGACGCCTGCACATCCGCCCAACACGATCAGGTCGGCCAGCGATACACGCTTTCCACCGGACTGCGCGCTGTTGAAATCCTTTTGGATTTTCTCGAGCGTCTGCAACACCCTAGCAAGTTCAGCCGGTTGATTGACTTCCCAGTCCTTTTGCGGCGCCAATCGAATGCGCGCTCCGTTCGCACCACCACGCTTGTCGCCACCCCGGTACGTCGACGCCGAAGCCCATGCAGTCCTCACCAACTGAGAAACAGACAGTCCCGAACCAAGAATCTGCTTCTTTAGTTTGGCAGTGTCATTGTCTGAAATGAGTTCATGATCAACTTCGGGAACCGGATCCTGCCAGACAAACACTTCTTCGGGAACGTCCGGGCCGAGATAACGTGAACGTGGCCCCATGTCGCGGTGGGTCAATTTGAACCACGCCTTGGCAAATGCATCCGCGAACTCGTCGGGATTGTCATAATAATGCTGCGAGATGCGATTGTATTCCGGGTCGAACTTCAGCGCCAGGTCCGCCGTCGTCATCATCGGGCGATGCTTCTTCGACGGATCGTGCGCGTCAACCACCATATTTATGTCTTCCACATCTTTGGCCAACCACTGGTTCGCACCGGCAGGACTCTTGACCAGCTCCCATTCATACGTCAAAAGCATCCGCAGGTAACCCATGTCGAACTTGGTCGGATTCGGCTTCCAAGCGCCTTCGATTCCGCTGGTGATCGTGTCACCTGCTTTACCGCTTCCGTAGCTGCTCAACCATCCCAGCCCCTGCGTCTCGATCGAAGCAGCCTCTGGAGCAGGCCCAACCTTCGACGCATCACCAGCACCGTGGCATTTTCCAAACGTGTGACCGCCGGCCACCAACGCTACGGTTTCTTCGTCATTCATCGCCATGCGTGCAAACGTTTCGCGAACATCCTTGGCCGAAGCGACTGGATCGGGATTGCCGTTCGGACCCTCTGGATTCACGTAAATCAAGCCCATCTGCACCGCTGCGAGCGGGTCTTCAAGTTCGCGATCACCCGAGTAGCGCTTGTCACCAAGCCATGTGCTTTCCGATCCCCAGTAAATATCTTCTTGAGGCTCCCAGACATCTTCTCGCCCGCCGGCGAATCCGATCGTCTTGAACCCCATCGACTCGAGTGACACGTTGCCGGTCAGCACCATCAGGTCCGCCCATGAAATCTTGCGACCATATTTCTGTTTGATCGGCCACAGCAATCTGCGGGCCTTGTCGAGGTTCGCGTTGTCCGGCCAACTGTTCAGAGGTGCAAAGCGCTGCGTACCGTAGCCAGCACCACCGCGCCCGTCATTGACGCGATACGTGCCTGCGCTGTGCCACGCCATTCGAATAAAGAGCGGACCGTAGTGACCGTAGTCAGCCGGCCACCAGTCCTGTGAATCGGTCATCAGCGCCTCGAGGTCTTTCTTGACGGCCTCGATGTCGAGCTTCTTAAACTCTTCGGCGTAGTTAAACGCCTCCCCCATCGGGTCGCCCTTGGCGGAATTTTGATGGAGGATTTTCAAGTTCAGTTGGTTGGGCCACCAGTCCTGAATCGACATGCCACCTGCAACCGTGTGTCGGTTCGGGCCCGCCTTGGCACCCATGACAGGACATTTGGTGCCGGTCGCCATGGCTTTGTCAGAATTCGATTGGGCAAACACCTCGGCACTGGTGTTACCCATCACAAATCCCAACACCATCGCGACCAAGCACGATAGTTTTTTTGCGATGGTCCGTTTCGTAGACCGTTTCTGATGAACTTTGTGGAGCGCGGAAGCGCACACTGCGATTGTGTTTTCCATTTTTTCACTCCCTGGTATCGGATTGAATGTCATTTGCTCTGAGTCTGAATTTTTGTTTTGAATACAACTAAGCACTGATGCCTGAAATATTCTGAAGACAGTCGGGACACGTGCCCCAAAAGATCACCTCCGCCTCATCGATTTGAAACCGTGAATCGTTGTCCGCGGTTAGGCACGGCGTTTCGCCGACGGCACAGGTAACATCAACAGTCTTTCCGCAGACGCGGCAGATCAAGTGATGGTGGTTATCGCCAACCCGGTCCTCATACCGCGCTGGCGATCCTGCCGGCTGAATGCGCCGAACGATGCCTTTCTCAACCAGCAAACCAAGCGAGTCGTAAACCGCTTGGCGCGAAATCGCACCGATGTCGGCACGAACACCCTCCGCAATCACGTCGGCGGTGGCGTGTGGTTGAGCCGACACAGCCCGCATGATTGCCAGGCGCTGCGCGGTAACCTGTACACCTTGTTCGCGAAGGACATCTGCAGGATCAGAAGACATGGCAGTGTTATACACCCAATTTTAGATCTTGTCCAGAATCCGATCCTGTCCAATAAAGAACGGAATAGCTAAGCAAAACAATTATTATAGGACACAAACAAGCAAAACCGTGAACACGATAGAAACGGGAATTTAGGAATCAAAGCCAGGGGCGACAACGGGGCAACAGCAATTCCATGAAGAGACGAACAGCAAGCATCAGTGGACATGATGCTCTCCAATCAGCGATTTAGCATCGAGCGCCGCAACCACTCTTGCGCCTTCTCATTGCGGTTGGTTTGTTCATAGAGTTTCGCGAGTTCCGTTGCCACCTTGCGGGTTCGTCGGTGGTTTGGTCCAACGGATTCCACCAGCTGGGCGTGGCACTTGAGCATGATGGGTTCGGCTTCTTCGGAACGGCCGAGTTTGAAAAGACCGAACGCCCGATTCGCTCTTAGTATGATGACCAAGAGGTGGCCTTCTGGAACAGCCTGCTCGGCCACTTCGACGGCTTGCGTGTGATAATCGAGTGCTTCGTCGAATCTCTCCATCGCCCTTAGCGTGAGTGCCAGGTTATTCAATGTCGAGGCTGTTGAGTGATGAATGCCTGGCAAGACGCGCCGCCGAATGGCCAATGCTTCGCGCAGCATTCTTTCGGATTCTTCATACTCTCCCACGTTCATCAGCACGAGGCCGAGGTTGCTCAACCCCATCGCTATGTCGGGATGGTCTCCTTTGAAAATCAACTTTCGAATCGACAGCGCTTCGCGAAGTGCTGCGGCAGCTCCAACATTGTCTCCTGCGGCCTGCTTGGCATTGCCCAAATTGTTCAAACAGTTTGCCAAATGCATGCTCTTATCGCCTTGGGTGTCGCGATAGATGTCCGCAGATTCTTGATGGGCTTTGATGGCTTCGATTGGTTGACTCTTGGCCTCCAAGGTCGCACCCAAACCAGCCAACGCTTGGGCGATTCTGGCGTCGTTGGGTTCAAGATTTTGACGTGCGATTGCGAGAGCCTCACGAAACATCTGCTCGGCTTCGTCATATCGGCCCGTCAGGTATAGCACGCTGGGCAAACCAAGCGGCCAGATGCCCGAAGTCGCGTACTCCGGTTGGCCAGACTTAACCCAATACTCTCGCGCGTCGCGAAAACATCTTTCGGCGTCCTCGTACTCGTTCTGCAACTCGTGCGCCGAACCGAGGCCTTCAAGAATGCGTGCTGAGATCACAGTCGCATCAGGAATATCTTTGATAATCTTCCGCGCCGACTCAAAGTGCTGCTGTCCAGCAGCGTAGCCCCCCAGCGTCAGGTAACTATGCCCCAACGTGATGTGAAGTTCCGCGATCACATCGGGTTGATCTCCGAAGTGACCGCTATCCAATCTCTCCGCGGCAACATCAAGCAAAGAAACTGCTGAAACATCTTCGCCAAGCCGGCCATCAAATGCTTCGGATGAAAATATACCCTGCAAGAAGCGGTTGATTTCAATCGCCTTGTGGGCTTCTCGCTGGGCTTCATCACGAGCAGCAGTCGCGATAATCGCTTGCCTTGACGAGACGACAATCGCTACGAGCATCGCGAAAATGGCAATCAATCCGCCTGCGAAGATGGCCTTGTGGCGGCGCGCAAATTTCCGCATCTGATAAATTGTGGTGGCTGGCCGAGCGATGATCGGTTCGTCGTTTAGAAAACGGCGAATATCGGCAGCAAAATCAGCCGCTGACGCGTAACGCTGCTCGCGATCCTTGGCAATCGCCTTGCCGACAATGGTCGAAACATCCCCGCGAAATACGCGGCTAATCAAAGCCAACGATCCGGGCTCATCTTCGCGAATGGTCCGAGCAGATTCCGCAATCGAAAGTCCACCCAACTCATGAGGTCGGCGTGCGGAGAGCAACTCATAAAGAATAACGCCAAGCGCGTAGACATCGGTGCGCACGTCGAGTCGACCGGAGTTGCCGTCAATCTGTTCTGGGCTCATGTACGCAAGCGTCCCGACGATGCGGCCCGTGTGTGTCTGCAAGCTGCCTTCATGAGCACGTTCATCCATCAGTCGACCGAGTCCGAAGTCGAGTATTTTCGGGACAGCCTGCAATTCTCCGCTGACGATCCCGTGGCTTGAGTCACCGCGTGAATCGGAGACTGTGCTACTGTTGGCCACCCGTTTGACCAGAATATTGCCCGGTTTAAGATCGCGATGAAGGATGCCACGTTGGTGGGCGTATGAGACCGCGTCACAGACTGTCGCCATCAAGAGTAATTTTTGCCGCACATCCAGACCGCCATCTTCCGCATATTTAGTCAGTGGCAATCCATCGATGTACTCCATCGCGAAGTACGGCTGCCCAGCACCCGTGGGCGTTTGAATGGAACCTGCTTCGTATATGTGGGCGATACAGGGATGTTGCAGTTGTCCGAGCAACTCGATTTCACGACTGAATCGGCGCAGTGATTCCGCGGAAGGAAAGGAGTCACGAACCAGCTTGATCGCGACGTGTCGGGCGGGTTGGTCTTGCCGCGCCTCGAGCACAACGCCCATGCCTCCCTCACCCAGTTTGCGGATGACCGTGTACTGTCCAATGCGATCTGGTAGGCCGACCGCAGTGTCGGATTCCGAATTGTCAGCGATGTCTTGAAGTTTGAATTGTTCGCCCAGCGCCGGTGTATCAAATGCCGCCACTGCTGCAAGATCGTTTTGAAGCATGGACTCAACGCGCAATCGAACCTGCGCATCATCCAAACAGTGCGAATCCAAGTAATCGCTACGTTCAGATTCTGGCAGATCGCAGATCGCATCGAAAAGCTCTTCCACGCGTTTGAATTGTTGCGGCGTCATGATGCCTCTCCCCCGGAGAGCTCACTTGCGAGCCACGCCTTCACCATACGCCACCAGCGCGCTGCCTGCGTCCGCGAAATTCCCAAGACGTCAGCCGCCTCTTGCGAAGTCAATCCTCCAAAAAAACGTAGCTCGACAAGCCGCGCCTTCGGCTCGTCCAACTTGGCGAGTTTCTCCATTGCCCCTTCGAGTTCAAGCACATCGAGCTGATGTGCGGATTGCTCCGTCACCACATCAATCAACGTTCGCAGTTCGGTGGGCTGACGGCGCTTTGCCGCGTTACGAGCACGGGCATGATCAACGAGAATCTGCCGCATCACTCGGGAAGCCAACATGAAAAAATGTTGACGGTTCTGAATTGGTGCGCTTGAGGCGTTTGCCAACTTGACGTACGCCTCGTGGACCAACGCGGTTGGCTGCAAGGTGTGCCCGGCATTTTGATCGCGAAAGCAGGCGCCCGCCAGACGACGCAACTCCTCGTAAACGCGCGGGAATAATAATTCTGCCGCCGCACGATCACCGGTCTTCAAATCTGCAAGCAGACGCGATATTTCTTGGCTGTGGTCCAAAGTCAAAGTAACCGTAAGTCTGTTGCTGAAATCATGTTATCACCATTCCGCGGATTCATCGTTGGCTAAATGGAGCGCGCCGCTCAGGGTTCTCGTTCTTTCCTGTGTGGGGCTGTTCGGGAGGTAAATCGCGCCGATGTCGGCTCATCCTTGCCTGCCCCAAGATAACGCACGCTACTTCACATCGGTAGCGGTGGCGCAAAACCCAAGGGTAACGAGCCATGAATCGAAGAGCCATGAGATTATCGGAGCACGCCAACAACTTTTGTGCAAACTGCATCGTGTTGGGAATGTGCCTAGTTGCACTGATGACCAAAGCGACGATGGCCGACCCTTGCGACGGCTGGGAGATTGTTAACGAACTCTCCGAACCGGGCCGCATCAGCGAGCACGCCTTGAGCTATCACTCGCCTTCGGGCAAGACGGTGATGTTTGGCGGTTTCGACGACTTTGCGATAGTCGACGAAACCTGGACATATGAAAACGGTACATGGACTCAAGTATTGCCAGCCACATCTCCCTCAGCGCGACGTGGCGCTGCGATGACGTGGGCAGCCGGTTCGACCGACCTGATTCTATTCGGCGGCGAAGACAGCAGCGGAAAACGCGGCGACACTTGGACATGGAACGGTTCCACATGGACGCAGCGCTTTCCGCCCGCCCTCCCCGAACCGCCCGTCGCTCGAAGTCATGCAGCGCTGGCCGGCAAAGAACTCGGAACGGCTACACGCACGCTGCTGTTTGGTGGATTCGGTGACAATGGAACCGTGCTCAACGACACTTACCTGTGGGGAGCAAGCGACACTTGGATCAGTCCCTTTCCGCAAACGATTCCGCCAGCGCGCGGGGCGGCTGCGATGGCCTACGACGACACCCGCCACGTCACGGTGATGTTTGGTGGCGCGGATGAAAACGGAAACGTTCTTGGCGACACGTGGGAGTTTGACCATTTGGCATGGGAATGGAACTTGATTTCAAATGCGCTTGCCCCTCCTGCGCGAGCATATCACGTGATGGCTTGGGACCAGCAGCGTCAACGAGTTGTGATGTACGGCGGGTCGGCTGGCGATGTGGTGCATTCGGACGGTTGGGAATTCGACGGAACCAATTGGTCACCGCTTCCGGGATCAGCCATCGACGAATTTCCGGCAAGCTCGGGTGGCGGGATTGCCTACGACGAAGGCAATAACGAATTTGCATTCTATGGTGGTTCTGACGGGTCGTCTTCTCAGCGCGTCAATTACACACGCGACTTGTCTTCGATTGATACGCCTGTCATTACTGATCACCCGAAGCTGGCGATTCAATCGGTCAACGGAACCGCTCAATTCAGCGCGACTGCGACCGGTACGGCGCTAAGTTACCAGTGGCGCAAAGACGGTGTGGCGTTGACGAATGGCGGAGGCATTTCGGGCGCGACAACGAATTCTCTAACCGTCGATCCGATATCTGGTGCGGACTTTGGATATTACGATGTGGTCGTGACAAGCGGGTGCGCATCGGTCACAAGCAGCTCAGCCGCTCTGCTGGATTCAGACACGGTTCCGGGCGATCATTTCAATCCGCCAAATCAGTCTGCCGACACACCGGATGATGGCTTCACCGACGCCAACGGTGATGGCATCGACGGAATGCGTGTGGGGCCAATCTTCGTTTCGTCGGAGAACGGTAGTGATGCGAATCTCGGTACGATCGAGGCTCCGATGCGTACGATCGGGGCGGCAATCCTCGCCGCGCAGGCGCTGACACCGGTGCGCGACGTCTACATCGCCGGTGGTGAATACACCGAGACAATCACGCTCGCTTCAGGAGTGAACCTTTACGGTGGATTCGATCATACGAATGGTTGGGCGCGCTCATCCGCAACTTCTGCCCGACCCGATATACTCGGCGGACGGGTGGCTG
>BQJS01000200.1 GCA_021604825.1 Phycisphaerae bacterium
ATCGAATTTCTTCGACGTGTTCGTGCCCGTGAGGGTCGGTGGTTGTGGTTTCGTTGCTAGCGTGCGGCGTCTTTCCTGATGATGCTGCGCCTTGAGATTCATTGCTGTCGGTTTCACGGCAGCCGAATTGAATCAAGGCGAATAGGAGTAGAATCAAGCAAGCATCGAAACGGCGACGGATCGCTCGCTCGGATGAAACGTGCCGCTTGCTCGCGGTCGAAGCTTGGCTGAGTATTGTGTGGAATCGTGTCTTCATGGCTTATTCCTGGACGGGTTCCATCGTGCCCAGATGTGCGCTAATCGCGGGCGTCGTTTCATTGGCTGCATCTTGAGTAGTAGGTTTCTGGCTTCCCAGCAGATCTCGTATAGGGCGCGCCGTTGCTCGCTCCAATTCCACGGATGCGATCGCCACGCTCTGCAGTGCGGCTACGTTGGCCCGGCGCGTCTCGAGAAGCGAACGTTGCGCGTCGATGACATTCAGGATCGTGGCTTGACCCGATTGGTATGTGGATTCGGAGATTTCAAGCGTGCGGTTTGCTTGCGGAAGTACATCGGATTCAAACATCGTTGCCAAGCCCCAAGCAGTTGTCAGCCGATCAACCGCACCGCGTGTCTCCTGAACGACCGATCGCTCAATTGCATCAAGTGCCGCGCGATTCTGAAGGTAACCCATCCGAGCCTTGGCGATTTGCGCCTGATTCTGATCGAATATGGGAAGCGACAGGCTCAGCGACGGGCCAAGAATGGCTTCGATCCGCTGGCTTCTTTCCAGACGGCGTTGCCCGCGCGATTGCACCGACGGCGCTGTCAATCCACCGTTTGCAATGGAACTCCTTACGGTGTCGGCTAAGAGCTTTCGCTCCTGTTGAGCGCGGGCGGCATTGCGCTCGAAAGCGATGCCAATCTGGACATCTTTCCATACCTTTGCCAGTTCGAGCTCGACTCGCGCTGCGGATGCCTCGGTTGCTTCGCGGGCCGCACGAACATCAAGTCGGGCATCCATCGCGATATCGACAAGGTGATCAACATCGAGTCGGTGACCCATCGAAGAAACTAAGGAATCGGTCAGCACCAAATCATCAGCCAGCATGGTCAATCCCAACATGGTGGCCAGCGTTCGCCTTGCGTTTGAAGCACTTAGACGCGTGGTACGAAAATCAACTTGCGCCTTGAGGGCTTGTCCCTTCGCAAGATTGACGTCGAGTGATCCGACCGTCCCGGCTTCTAGACGCGCCTCGGAGATTCGCAGCAGTTGATCGGTCAACTCGACATTGTCGCGAGCGATGGGCATCGCGGCGTCAGCAGCCACCGCGTTGAAGTATGCGACCTTCGTATCGATCGCGAGCATCACCAACTCTCGGGCGGTGATCAGGATGACCCGATCGAGATCGCGATGGGCCGCCCGTTTTCGGGCGGGGATCATCCAGACGTTGGCGATGTTTTGCGCGAGCCCGGCTTCGATGTTCGTTAACCCGCCACCTTCCGGGAGTCGAAACGAAAGTCCCAGCGTCGGATTGGTCCACAACCCAGCTTGTACCACGTCCGCCCGGGCCAACCCGACGTCGAGTAGGACAGCCCGCGCTCGCGGATGATTGAGCAGGGCAAGTTGGACAGCTTCGTCGGCGGTCAATCCACCTTCGACCAGCTTACTAACAGTATCCGCATCGTTCACATCGCCTTCGGGATCGGCGAGAGGCGACTGCCCGATGGCGTGCTCGACTTTATTGCCAGCCTGTAAATAGTCACCGTGGGCATCGACGATGGCGCATCCAATGGGTGCGAACATCAGCGCTGCGAACAATGACAGCCTAATAATCATGTCTAACATGGACCAAGCCCTCCGAGCAGCACTCGCTCGAAATCCGTCAACGCGCGCTAATCCAGGCGCGCACCAACAGAACGAATTCAGAAACTCTTTGTGGAGATAAGGGCGCAGGGGCTTAGATCAAGAGGGGTAAGTCGCTGACATGGACTGGAGAATGCAAGTGCATTAGCACGCCGGTCGAAAGGACGTGAGTCAAGTCGTTGGACGGATCGTAGGACTCGGTTGCGAGACAGACGGGCAGTTGAGTCGTGATGTGATCGCAAGACGCCTGAAACTTTGCGCCTTTAATAGCGGTGACCTGTTGGCACGGATCGGCAACGCAATCGTCTTCATGCGAACAGGAACCGGGGCGAGGATGTTCGGGCGATTCTCGGTGTCCTGATTCGTCAGTATTCTCGTGCGGGTGATTCTCGTGGTTGCATGCGTCTTCGGTTGCGGGATCACAAGGGTGCGAAATCACGCCGGCCACGCACAGGGCGGGGGAGATTTGAAGAGCCCAGCAGGCCAAGATCAGATTGAACACTCTTCTGCACATGTCTCATTGGTATCGGTCAATGTTGAGGCTGTCAATGAACGCCACGAAACATTCGTGTTTCAAGGGCTGCATTATCGGGCCTCTAAGCCACAGCAGCGTGATAAACTCGCAGAGTTCTAACCCTGCCATTTCGCGGAACATGCCGGACGCTTGGGTCTACTCGTCCACGATTTCTACTTCAAGCACCTCATCGGCATCATCCGCTACCAGTTCGGTGCCAGAACTCAACGCTTGATCACTCGGGTCAACGCAAAGCGTAAATTCGTCCGGACAGGGCGGTACACCGCGCAGGCGCGTTTTAAGATGAAACTTCCAAACGATCCGCTTCTTGGCCTTCACGTTGGCAGGCGTCGACGCAGGCACATTGTGCGGTATCAGGAATTCAAAGTCGGCAGACACGGTTTCACCCGGTGTGGGTTGATAATCTTGCAGTACATGCCGTTCCTCGTTGTGGATTTTCTTCTTGACCTCGACGGGTGCATTACCGACCCATTGACGCTCAACGCCCATGCATACCAATTCCGCACGCATCGTCTTGATCGGATTGTTCCTCTTAAGCAACTGCTCAATGCGGATGTGGATCGTTTGACCTGTCACTGGCCGAGGCGTGTTGATCAGAACGCAGGCGTCATCCATCCACCGATACAACCAAAGCGCATACGCACCGACGCCGATCCAGCACAAGCCAGCAAGAGTCCAGCCACCCCAAATCGCAAGCGGCCCAACGTTGTCAGAAAGCCCCGTAACCAGAAAGTAATGCCCGCAGGTCAGCACGCCAGCCAATATCCAACCGATACCGAACGCCCCAAAACTACGGACCGCGCGCGTTAGCGTGCTGGGCGCTTCGAGTTGGTACCATCCGTCGGGAAGCTGCTCCGGCTCGCGTGGCCCCAATGATTGGTGGTGCGCGAAGATGACGAGGGGTGGTCCGATGAAACAGAACATGAGACCGAATAAGGCGATGCCGTAAGGAAAAAACAAATACTTCTTGATGAGCAACGCCTGCCCAGGATCATTCGGATCGTACCAGATCTCAACTTCTTTTCCTTTGCCGTATTGGTCCACGATGTCGGCAGCCCATGACCAACTACCACTGTCGTCTACAGCAAATATTTTTTCGGAACGATACGTTCTGTTGTCAACGTCATATTCATATCTGATTTCAGGGCGAAACGAATCGCTCGATGCTGTTCCGACGTCCGAACTCAATACGAGTCCTGTCGTCGATACACTTTGCGTGATTCTCTTGTTCTGATTGAACGCTTCAAAGACACCGTATCCAAAGAAAACCAAACCCATCGGAATGCAAAGCGCCAAGAGGTATTTCATTGCGTGACCCTCGGTGGGGGGACGTTTCTTCTGCACGTTAACGATCGATGAATGTTAAGCGAAGTCTCAACAGTTTCATTCGAGAAATCTATCACATCGTCACATTCTGGTTGCAGCGATTCGATTGACGGAGCAAGGCCCACACGCCACGATTCGACCCGACCGGATAACAACCCATGCCTATTACAAAGTGAGAAAGGGCATGAATCAAGTCGAAGTTGCATTTGATCGATGCGGGCCACTTCGCCGTCGAAGAGAAACCGGTCGAAATCGCAAAGCAGATCATCAGGTTCATCGAAGATGACTTGAAGTAGTCGGTCATTCGGTTGCGGAAAAGGGCATTAGGATTGTTCGGCGGCGCTGTGTTGGTTGGAGATCGTCTCGTGACGTTCTCGCCAGGATTCTGACTTGTCGGGTTTGCCCCAATTCTCGTAGAACTCGGCAATCTGTTTGGTCAAGGTTTGTCGCAGCCGCATTGCTCGCTGGTCGTCGCCCTTGATCGACTCAAAATCGGCGAGAATGTGTTTTTCTGCTTCGGCGAAAGTCTGGTTGGCGTCCTGCGCGCGGCCTAGTTTGCGCTGTGTTTCGGCCAACTGAACGAGCGTCCTGGGATAAACAGGATGGGTTGAACCGAGCGTTTTCAAATAAGTTCCAGCGGAGATTTCAAATAGTTCAGCGGCTTCCTCGAATTGCTCCATTTCAAACAGCACCGAACCGAGTTCGCTTTGTGCGCGGGCGGTGTACGGGTGCTCGCCCATGACGCTGTTGAATACATCGACGCCTTCGCGGGAGATTTTTTCGGCTTCTTCAAGCTTGCCCTGGCGACGCAACACGTCGGCAAGTTTGGCCAGGGCGATGCCTACGTGCGAACTGTCGTTACCGTGAACTTCGCGCATCAATGGCAATGCTTCGCGAAACAAGTCTTCAGCTTTAGCGTGTTCGCCCTGTTCGGCCAGTAAGCCGCCTAAGTTGATCATCGCCGTCAGCGTTGACGGATGTTCGCGCCCGTGGTTGGCGCGGAGGTTTGCGATGGCTTCGCGGAACGTGGATTCTGCTTCCTCGAGTTTGCCACTGCGTTTCAAGGTGACGGCCAGCGTGCTGAGCGTTCCGCCAACGTAGGCGCTGTCCGATCCGTGTGCACGCCGTTGTATGTCCAAAGCTTCGCGCTGCAACGCCTCTGCCTCTTCGTAAACCGCATCACGCGACAAGACGGCTCCCAATTCGAGCAGCGAATCGCTCAACCCAGGTGGATCGGGACCGCGCTTTCGATGAAAGGCGATTGACTCGCGCAGGATTGGGATGGCGTCTTTGTACTTGGCCATTCGCTTATAAATGCGTCCCAACGTGCAAAGTTGGCGTCCCAGTTGTTCATGGTTTTGAGGTGTCGCCGACCGAAGGCGCTCGATGGACTCCGAAAGTAGCTCCTTGGCCGCATCGTAGTTTTCCGTCAGGTAGAGGTTTTGCGTGTAGATCGAAACGCACTCCATGGTACGTTCGTCGTCGGGGCCAAAGAGTTTGTTTCGCAGTTCGTAGGCGGCTTTAAGATGGTGGGTTGCCTCGCGATATACACCGACGCGGTCGTACGTTTTTCCGATGGCGAAATGAATTGCAGCCTTGATCGATGGCGTGTCGGTGGCAAACTCGTCGATGTTGGCGGCCGCTTCGTCGAGGGCTTCGCGAACGGTCATGGTTTTGCCGCCGTACCGTGCTGGGTCGGCAGCATAAAGAATCTGATTGAGGAAATCGTTAACGGCTTCGGCTTCGCGCTTGGCGAGCTCGGCATCTTCGAGCCGTGTTTGCGCAAGTGCTTCGGCATCAAGTGCTCGCTGTAGTCCTGCCTCGGCATCGCTGCGAGCGACCTCCGCTTCATCAAATCGAGACTGGGCTAATGTTTCCGCTTGCTTGGCTCGCACCATGCCGATGGATGTTGTGATGACCCCGGCGACGAGCACGACAAACACCGCAGCAGTACCAATGACAGCCGGCTTATTGCGACGGGCAAACTTACGAAATTGATAGAACGTGCTGGGCGGTCGTGCAGTGATGGGTTGGTCGGTGAGATGTCGGCGCAGGTCGTCGGCCAACTCGCCAGCGGATTGGTAACGTCGTGATGGGTCTTTTTCAAGCGCTTTGGAAACGATCGTCTCGACGTCGCCGCGAAAGACCGTATTGATCGAGCTTAGACGCGAGGGTTCATTATTCTGAATCACCTGCACGGCCTCGGGTATGGATCGGGTTTGCAAATCGTGCGGCAACTTGCCGGCCAGCATCTCATACAGTATCACGCCCAACGCATAGACATCCGACCTGCGATCCAGCGTGCCCGATGTGGTGGTGACTTGCTCCGGACTCATGTATGGCAGCGTGCCCACGAGTTGCCCGACGTTGGTGTGCATGGTCGTCACTTGCACATCGGAGTCGGTGAGCCGAGCCACGCCGAAGTCGAGAATCTTCGGTTGACCCGAGGCGTCCACGAGGATGTTGCTCGGTTTGAGATCGCGGTGGATAACGCCTTGCGAGTGGGCGTGTTCGACCGCATCGCAAACGCTGGCGAGCAAGGTCAATCGAGCGTTCGTGGACAGATCGTGCTCACGGACATACGACACGAGCGATTGACCGCGAATCAACTCCATCGCGATGAATGGTTGTCGGGATCGCAGTTCGCTTTTTGATTCAACATCGGCGACGCCCGCTTCGTAAATGTGGGCGATACCCGGGTGCTGCAACCGCCCCAAAGCCTGTGCTTCATGCTCGAAACGTTGCATGATTCGATGGGTGGCCAGTCCAGGGCGAATGACCTTCACCGCAACGACGCGTTTCGGATTATCCTGCTGCGCTTCGTAAACGACGCCCATTCCGCCATGCCCGAGAACGCGCAGAATCTCGTAGCGACCGACGCGCGTTGGCGATTCGCTCAGTGATGGCATCGAAAATCGGTCGGTATCGGTAGCGTCGGACCCGACCGCGACCTCCAGCGCACTGCGCATCGCGGCAAGTTGATCGTCTGAGAACGCGTCGGCTACAGGCTCGTTGTGTGACAGCAGCGACATGACCTCCGCACGCATCGATTCATCGCCTGCGCACGCTTCGTCCACGTACGCCACCTGATCGGAAACCGGCAGGTCAGCCGCAGCGTGAAAGATCTTCTTGATGCGTTCGTGTTGAGACGTATTCACTGAGGGGCCTCGTCGCTCAATTCACGGCGAAGCCAAGCCCGGGCCATCCGCCACTCACGCTCCACGGTTGACACCGACAATTCCAATACCTCGCTTACTTCTTCAACCGTGAGTCCGCCAAGAAAGCGCAGCTCTACGATTTGTCCCTGACGCTCGTCCAGTTTTGAGAGTCGATTGATCGCCTCTTCAAACGCAACAAGTTCAAACGCGTCGCTCGCGACCGGCGTTGATAAACCGGACAACGTGATGCGATCCAGTTCGCCGCCGCGTTTCTGCGCGCGACGGCGCCGCGCATGGTCGGTAAGTATCTGACGCATAGCCTTGGCCGCGACTGCGAAGAAATGGGCTCGACTCTGCCATTCGACATCGCTTGGTCCGACCAGTTTCAGAAATGCTTCGTGGACCAACGCGGTTGGTTGCAAGGTGTGTGCCGGACCTTGATCGCGAAAGAACCCGCCCGCCAGCGCCCGCATCTCACCATAGATCAGCGGCAGTAGGGCGTGGACGGCTGAATCATCCCCACCACGGGCGCGGGCCAGCATCTGGGTGAATTCGGATTGGGTCGGCTCGGTCATTTAAGTTGATCCCTACATCGGCCCGGTTGAGCCTCAGATTCAACTGTAGCGACCCCGACCCGCACAGGCAACGATCATATCACCATGTAAGAGCGGGAGTTACGAATAATTGCGAATTCCATGAAGGGTTCGACGCCTGATTTGCGTGATTTGAAGTGAACGGTCGTTTGCCCGCGTCGGCAAATGCGAATCGGAAACACACAGGGGCGGATGGGCCCAGCCAAAAATCGGAGATCAACCATGTTACACCTACAAAGGAGTATCGGGATGAAGTTACGGGGTTATCGGGGTATGCCACTGGGGGTCTTATTCGTGGCAATCGGAATGCTGTTGGTCGGATGTGAAACGGTCGTACCTGGTGACGGTGGAGACGGAGGACCGGGAACAAATCCGGGGCCCGGCGGCGGCGGAAATCCAGGCGGCCAAGTTGACAGTTGCAACGGTCCAGCCGCAACCAACAATGCCGACGATTTTTTCGTTGCTGGCAACGGTGGAAACGACGCCAACATCGGTTCTCAAGATGAACCACTTTCCACCATCCAAGCTGCGATCGAACTTGCCGACCAGTCGGGCGGCGGAAACGTTCATATCGCTAGCGGCGTGTTTTCGGAATCAATCGAGCTGCGTTCAAATATCAGCCTCTTCGGTGGGTACGATTCAAACACCTGGCGACAGTGTCCCGACGTCAACCCGACGACGATCGTTGGCGGAACGACGGCTGTGTCTGGTGAGAACATTCAATCGGCGAAACTCAACGGTTTGACGATCATCGGATCGGAAGCGGGCAGCGATGAAAGTTCCGTTGCGATTCGTTTGGTCGACTCAACGAATGTTGAAATCTTTGGCAACCGAATTGTTGCCGGTGATGGTGGCGACGGATCGAGCGGTTCCAATGGTGGAAACGGAGCAGCAGGTGAAGAGGGATCCAATGGGGCCAACGCGGCTGCGTGTCCTCCGGATCGCAATGGAGGTTCTGGCGCATCTTCTGACGTCGCGGGCAACGGGGGCAGCGGCGGTCGCGGTGGAGCAGCTGGCGGATTTGACGGGTCAGCTGGTAGCGGTGAATTCGGTGGTGCGGGCGGTCAAGGCGGCGGAATTGGAACAAGCGGTGATGAAGGTGAGCGCGGCAACCTCGACAATCCCGCCGCAGAAGGTGAACCGGGTGAAGGCGGAATTGGAATCGGTACGCTTGCGGACGGATTCTACGCACCTTCCGACGGAGACGACGGCGATGCTGGTG
>BQJS01000201.1 GCA_021604825.1 Phycisphaerae bacterium
TTCCAAGCCAGATACGATGGGGCAACAGACGGGATCGCCAGCATTCAACTGCGCCCGCTTGATACGTCGGGCGACCCATCGGGCGCCATCATCGAACAAACCCCGATGCCCGAAAACTCGCTGTCCTCCAATTATACGTGGCAGACCTTCAACTACAGCGTTGCGTCGGGCCTGACTCCGAGCATCGGGCTTGCCATCGTGGTCGCCGTGCAACAAGACGACAACAGGGTCTGCAACATTCTCTATGACGATGACGGTGGGAACGGTTACGTCGAAACCGCCAATTCGGGTGCGAATTGGCAAAGTTGGAGCATAGGCATACCCCATTACGTCTATGGCAAGGTCACTATTGATGTGGGAGGAACAAACTACATCGGTACAGAAACCGGAGAAGGCACAAGCACCCGCGCCGACTTTGACGACGTGGACGACTACGACGGTTGGACGGCATCGCCTCCGGTTGAAAGAGACGGCACCGCGGTGGCGGGCTACGATGGCTGGACGCGCAATGTGACGGTTGAATACATCAACCCCCTGGCGCCCGGCGGGGCAGCAGTCAACAGCGATGCTGGCGCGAAGCGCATCACCGTCACTGTGACCGACCCACGCGGCGCAACGTCTTCGATCACCAGCGTAAGAACCAACGCGGGAACCTACGAACAAGAAGTGATGTCCACGCGCACGTATTGCAGTTGGGTCGGACTGGACCTGCAAATCGGCGAGGCCAACGCGGCCTTGTCGCTGGGTGCGTCGCTGGCCAACGAACCGGTGATTTCGGATTGAGCGCGATGCCAAACAAACATCCCAAGCCCTTAGACACCCGTCGGCGTGCGGCTGGTTACATGCTCGTCCTTGGCGCCGCCATGCTGATCACCGTGATCGGATACGCCTCTGTCATGACCGCGCGGTTCAACACTCGGATGGTGGCGGGCACCAATGATTGGGCGCGGGCGGGTGCGTTGGCCATTGGAGCTGCGGAATTGGCGCCTTTGGTGTTGGAGGAAAAACCGGACTGGCGAACCGACCTGACCAGCGGGATACCGGTCCGCTTCAAGATCGATGGACAAGCGGTCAATGTCATATTCGTCGATGAGGACGACGGTGATTTCACAACGGGAACGTATGACCCCGTTCGCGCGTACGGCATGGCCACTGTGGGCGACGCCGTTCGTGTCCGCAGCGTGCTCCTGACACCCAATACAAACGTGCCCATGACGTGTTTGGAAGTGGCGGCCCACAGCGCCAGTGGCTTTACGGGCCTCACGGCGACGCTGACTTCTAACCAGATCATCAGCACCGCAGCCAGTTTCACTGGGGCCTTGGTGACCATCAACGCCGACGTGGAATACGCAGGAACGCTCGCCGGCGTGACGGTCAATGGAACGCAAACCAAAACGACTGAACCGCGAACGATGCCTGATCCTGCGAGCGTGTTTGAATATTACATCAACCATGGCACAATCATCCCGCTGGACTCTCTTCCCATGTTCGATGGTGATCGTGCCATCGACGAAGCCGTCCTGACACCAATCTCAAATCCATATACGGGCGAACTGAACCCCGAAGGCATCTATGTGATCGATTGCGAGGGCGGTATCGTCACTGTGCGCAACTCGCGCATCGAAGGCACGATCGTTCTCCTCAATGCAGAGGCGAATGACATGGCGGACCATTGCAAGGTCGTCGGCCAAGTCACGTGGAAACCGGCCATCCCCAACTACCCTGCCGCACTGGTACAGGGCAATTTCGATTTCGCGTTTGATGGCGGCGTGATGATGAGCGAATCGGTTATCGGGGTGAATCTGAATCCAGTCGGCACGCCGTATAACGGCGCCGAGGATGCGGCGCTGGACGATGAGTATCCGTCGCGCATCCAGGGA
The DNA here is from genome assembly GCA_021604825.1 of Phycisphaerae bacterium. The sequence goes on from BQJS01000201.1 coordinate 1,881, forward strand.
ATCGTCTATGCGACTAGCGGAACAGGATTTCTTTCCAACACACCGTATCTCGAGGGTGTTTGGCTTTCTGGAGAAATGTTTGGTGCCATCGGCAATTCCAACGGAACGATCAACTTCAGCAAGCGCTACTACCAAGAGCCGCCACCAGGATTCGGCGCGGGGCCATACGAACCGGTGGTCGGCACGTGGCGTTGGGACGAAGCTCCTTGTGGTTCGAGAAATTCGACGTGTACAGATGACTCCGAATGCTGCTCAGGCAATTGCGACGAAATCGCCAAGAAGTGCAGGAAGTTCGTTGAGGTCGTGGATCTCGGATTGAAATAGCCGAGTTGCTTGCTGATACAGATTGACCGGCGTTTGGAGGTCAAGCTAAGGCGTTCGATTCCGTATCAGAGTGGGCCAACGGAATCAGACAAACGTCCTGTGTGCTGTGGCCAGTGAGTTGTGCGATGGATATCGTCTGGGCGGGATGCTTCGGTTGATTGGCATTCCAGACGACGATGCGGTCGCGGGCGTCGTTGATCGCGACGATCATATCGGATGCGCATTCCGCGCGGCGGATGGTTTGACCACCGGCTTCGTAGCGGCAAACGAACGAATCGCCCAATACCTGCGAATAGACCGCAAGCGACGTGTCTGTGTAAAACAATCGGGCAACATCGCCATCGGTGATCGATGCGATTGACTCGACAGCGCGGCGACTTCCAGCGTGAATTCGATGCGGCGATTCGCTGGCCAGACCAGCCCAGTGCAAAACATCGCCATCGACCGTACCCGCGAAGATGTCATCGCCCTCGACGGAAAGCGCCGTGATCGTATCGCCGGCGGCTGACAGCGACACATCGTTGGATTTCAAATCGTCTTCCGAGACGCTGAGAATCGAATCGTCAACGCTGCACCAGAATCGACCCGCTGCGAACGTCGCGCAACGCACGGCTTTCGCTTGCGATGTCTTGTCTTCAAACAGCACGGTGACGTTGGAGTTCGGTGAATCGGCAGCGTCGCCACCTTGATGTCGTGGCCATGCAATCACGCCCAACTCCGAATGCGTCCCAACCACCCATTGATCGCTGACGGCCACCGCGTTGAAACCGCCTCGCGGAGCTTCCGCGCATCGGTATACAAACGTATTTATGATCGCACCGCTTTCGATATCGAGTTCATAGATGCCGTTTGAAGCACCGATCCACAACGTCGCAGCCGACGACGAACTGGCAAACTGTACTGAACGCATGCGGCCAGCCGCCCCACTCACGGGAATTCGCTTGGGCGGGTCGGCGAGTCGCTTCACATCAAACTGCAGAACCTCGTTGCCAGTCAGCGCGACAACATCAGCCGTTACGGGTTGCGTTGCACGCGATTCAAACAGGGCTTGATACAACTGCCCGCGCTGCGATTCGGAGAACGCCTTCATCAAATCGGACATTGCGGCGTGCGGTGATTCGTCGGCCAATTCTTTCAGCTTCGACAGCATCGTCTGAAGGTGGTCGAGCTTTTGATTTTGTGCCGTGCTGATCGCCTCCCGCAATTCACCCTGGGCGGTGTGCTCATGCAATCGGCGGGCGGCTTGTTCTTCTGCTGCTCTTGTGCGGGCGTGACCTTCCGATGTGAATCGGACTTCGCGGATCGAGTCGATCGTCAACCCGCTCGCAAAGCACACTTCGGCGACGGATTCCTTAACTGCGTCCAGAGCAGCCGATCCGCACTTTCCACCGACGAGTTCGCCAGAGTTCTGAGACGCAACGAACGCCAGCATTCCCTTCTCAATCGAAGGGCGCAGGCAAGACCGAACGGACTCAACGTCGGCGTCGGTTCGACTGGCAATCACCCGATCGCGAAATGAATCGAGATCGGCGCGTTCGGGAACCAACGTGACCTGCGCTTGGACGCTAACGTCGCACAAGTAGTTGTCACCCGCTGGCAACTTCTGCATCTCGAACGATAGATCAATCGGTTGACTGCGAAAGATCAACAGTTCGGAGAGGTCGCTGCCCTCAATCACTTGACCCGGGCGATGCATGCGATGGACGTCATCGCGGCTGACCGATTTCGCCGCGAAACCGGCTGGCAGATCGAAGCTGCGTTTGAACACGCCGAATATAGCCTCAGCCGGAATGGATACAGCAACCGAACTTGGGTTCGACAACCATTTTTGAATGTCGATGGCGTTGCTCATGGCGTGTTTGGCTTTCGATCGAATGTTCTTAACTGCACTGCTCACAAAGCAGTGGCACACCAGTCACCGGGCAGTGGCACACTGGGAATCCTAGTTACATCATCTCTTATTCGCCCGGTGTCGGCCTTTATTAATCTTCAATTTGATTATAGCGGGGCCAATCAGCGGCCGGTCTGTTTGAACTTGTCGAACCGAATCAGGTCGCCGGGTTTGACCGAAGGCGTTTGTGATTCGATACGACTCAACATGTCCAAGAGCGTAATCGACCGCTCGCTACCGCCCATCGCGTCCATGAACGCCACCTGGGCGGCTTGCATGCAGAGGTTGCGAATGTCCGCACCGCTGTACCCTTCCAGATGATCGCACAAAACGCCGAGATCCATGTCGTCGGCGACGGGCCGATCAGCCAGATAAATCTCCAGCAGCCGAAACCGCGCCGGCGCATCAGGCAAACCAACGTAGACCAGCGTATCGAATCGCCCCGGCCGCAGCATGGCTTCATCAAGCATCCAAGGTTTGTTGGTGGCTCCAACAAACAATAGCGCTCGTTCGCCGTTGCGATCAAACCCTTCAAGTTCCTGCAAAATTTGCGGGACAACGCGGGCCATCACCGTCGAACCTTCGGACTTGCGGCGCGGCACCAGTGCTTCGATCTCGTCGATGAAAATCACCGATCGATCATGCTGCTTAGCCGTCTCGAAAAGTTTGCGAACGTTTTGCTCCGCTTCGCCCACCCATTTTGAAAGAATTTGCGCCGGGCTGATGACAAAAAACGTCGAGTTAATTTCGTGGGCGATGGCTTTGGCCATCATCGTCTTACCGGTGCCCGGCGGCCCGTACAGCAACACGCCCCCACCGATGTTGATCCCATATTTCGCCGCCAACTCCGGGTGGCTAAACGGATAGATCATCTTCAAGCGGATTTCCTGCTTGATCTCTTCCAACCCGGCGATGTCGTCGAAACCGATATCCGGTTTGTCTTCAACGATCCAGTCGGAGGCTTGTGCGCCGCCCTCTTCTTCTTCCTTGGCACGCTTGCGAAAACGTCCGCCTTCCGGATCAGCTTCAAACCGTTTGCAGTCCTTGGCCAGATCGATCAGCTCTGCCGCCACTTCTTCACGTTGCCGGCGAAGTTCGGGTGTGTCGCTCGTCTCAGCCAGTTCGACCATGCAGTCTGCCGCCTCGGTCAAGAACGTACCAGCCGCAGCGTAGTCACCCTTCTTGTACGCGGTGACGCCCTTGCTCTTGAGCCTCTCAAATGTGGAGTAGGAAACGCCCATGATGTGTCGTTACTTCTGCTTTTCGCTTTTGCCTTTGAGGGCGTCGATTTCCGCGCGAAGCCCAGCCAGTTTGCCCATTTCTTTTTGGTGTTCGGCTTCGCTTTCGGCTTCAATCATGCGATCGATTTCATCATCGCTGATGGTGTCGGCTGTCGACATTTCCGCATCTTGGGCGGCAACGTCTTCGATCGTGTCGAGGAACATGCCCATCCGCTCTTCCATCGTTTGCGACTGAACCATGGCCTTTTCCCAGTCGGCTTGCGTCTTGACCAGATCGGTTTCGCCGAAAAGTTTTCCGATTTCGCTGGCCATCATGCCCATTGCACCGGCGAAGTCGGCTGATGCTTCGGCTTGCTTCTTGATGATCATCGCGTTTTTGACGCTGAGCAGTTGACGCTCCAACACCCGTTTCATCGCAGCCGTCTTCTTCAGCGTGTTGCGGATGAATTGGTACTGAGCGGTGTCGCCAATCTCCTTGGCGCGGCGGGCGTTCTTGACGAACTCGTCGGTGAACTTGCCCTGTTCGCGAATGGCTTTCTCGATGCGACGGATGCCCTGGCGAATCTTGATATCGCGTTCTATACGCCGCTCTTCGTTTGATTTAAAAAGTGCCACTAGTCGTACTCACGCTGAGGTATCAGAATCCACAAGAGAAAATAGACGAGCACGCCGGAGAATGCCGTGAAGATAGTAGCAAACACGTAGACGATGCGTACGAGCGTCGGGTCCCAATCGAAATACTCGGCGATCCCGCTACACACGCCGGCAACCTGCACGTCGTGGCGACTTCTTCGCATTGGATATGGTGATGACATTTCTAGCACTCCTCTCCTTAAATCAACGGCGTGCGAACTCTCAACGCCCCGCTTTGGCGATTATTCGGACGCGGCATTTTGCTGCTCGCGTACGCGGCGATCGGCTTCGTCGAACGCCTCTGTCGAGTCTTCAATTGCCCCGCGATCCATTTGGTCCCAGACATCAAGCACCGTTTGGCCCGCATCAGAAAGGGCAGCCGATCCCTCGTCCACATCGCGACCCATCTTCAGAACTTCGTCAAGTCGCTCCTGATACAACTCGCTCTTGACCGAGTCGTTCTCGATCATCTTGCCAAGTCGCAAAATGTCCTTCTCGCTGATGAGCCCTAATTGACTTCCCGCACTCGCAGCCCGGTCGGCGTTTTCGCGCATCATCCGCAAACGCGAGACAGTCATCATCTCTTTGCTGCGAATGTTCAGCTGCCGCGAGAGCATCAACTGCTCGCTGGTCTTGAGTTCAAACTCCTGGGCCATCATCCGGCGAACTTCGGGGACTTTTTCGTTCGCACCCTTTTCAAAAAGTTCCTGCTTTTGCCGGGCGAGCTTCATGGTCTTGTTGACCAGTTGCGTGCGGTCCTTTTCCAGCAGAAGTTCCTGACGCCGCAACTCCGCGCGGGTCATCTTCGACAAGGGCTTCTTGCGTTTGACCAACCAATCCATCAGCGACATGCGTTAACTGGCCTCCGGATCGGCAGGTTTACGTTCTTCGGTCTTGGGCGCTTCGGCTTCCTCGTCAAACATCGCGAACGATGTGTCGGCGGCAGGCTTCGACGTTTGCTTTGGCGTTGAACTGGTCGAAGCCGATTCCGCCTTCAGGGGTTCGTCAAACTCGGCGAGAATGTCGGCTTCTTCGCTACCCACCAGCGCTTCACCCACGCCGGTTTCAAGACTCGACACCAAATCGGAGTCGGCTTTGAGCGTTTCGAGCATCTCTTCGGCACGGACAGCATTCTCCGTCAACTCCTGCGTATCGGGCAGCGACGCTGCTTCTCCCTGCTGGATCAACGTGAGATTGTGGACATCGGTGCTGATGATGTTGATCTGCTGATTGAGCATGTTCGCCGTCGTATTCTGACGGGCGATATCTTTGCGCAATTGCGCGATTTGCGCGACCAACCGCCGACGAACGACGGCAGACTTATTCTCTCGCCCCTGCTTGAGGAGATCAGATTCTTTCTCTTCGAGGCTGGCGATCTCTTCATACAAACGATTGCGCCGTTGAGCGAGCGCCGCTCGCCTTTCCGACAGCATGTTGATCTTCGCGACCTCGTCCCCCTCTTTGGCGAACATATCTTTGATTCGGTCCACAAAACTCATAGATGTTCTCTCCGTGGCGACGACAGCCGCACCGCGATACAACAGCCGGCCTTCCTTTGACTTGGACACCCGCAATTCCGGATCGCTCTTGGCGATTCTGTCTAGCGCCCGATTGACCACCTCAACCGGTAAGCCCACATCCTGGGCAATTCGATCCGACGCCAACCCTCCGGTCAACAAATCAGTCCCACGCCGCTCAACTTCCTGCCTGACACGATCCAATTTCTGATCGATATCTTCCGGGTCAAACATCTCGCGGACGAACTTGGGCACGCTTTCGTCGGCGGTCACCTTCCAGCCACCACCGGAAAGCGGTTCGACCAACACGACATCCATATTCGGATATTCGTGGCGGGCGCTTCGGGCCTCTTCGGTAAACCCGCTGGTTGCACACACACCGACGACGGCACGCACTTTTGGATCGGGTGCGATCTGACGAATGTGTTCGGTCAGTTCGTTGAGCGACATCGGCTGCGATGGGCCGCCGTCCTCCAGCAGATCGTCGAATCGCGACACCACCGACGCGATCGCCGAACCCGTTTGCCGCTTCCAGAAAATGAATCGCTTTTCGTATCCGTTGATGCTGACCACGCGATTCTTCGGCATCTGCTTGAGCAGCGACCGGTCGTACATGCGCTTCGACGCCATCTGCGCCCGCAGGGCGTCGTTGTCATCTTTCTCAACGGTCTGCCAAGTGCTGCCCCGCAGGTAACGGCTTTTCGCTTCCTCGATGTTGGCAGTCACGCCGGCGAGAAACTGATTCTCAACCTTCAACGCATCCGCTGCCTCATCGGTTAGTTTGGCCATCAACAGTTCCCGAATTCACCCAAGATTCGAATGCCTTTAAAGTCTATGCCTTTAAAGTCTTTGCCCGCAACGCCCACAGTATACCGCACTTGGGCGATTCGCATATCCGCAGCGGCGGTTTGCACACTCTTTTCGCCCTCCACGCACGACCGCACTCTGCCCGTGGCCTGACGTGGGACGGTGCGACCCAATCCGCGGCCGCTTTTCGACATACGGCTGATGACTCCCAAAAACGAAGCCCAACAGCTTTCCCGGAAGCACGAACACAAACCGCACCATCGCGAGGAATATCGCAGCGACGCTGAACATCGCCATGAATACGCCGAAC
>BQJS01000202.1 GCA_021604825.1 Phycisphaerae bacterium
TCTTGCACAACCAGAAGTGAGCAATCTTTCGCCTCGACCATTTCAATTCCCACGAGAGAACGGCTTAAGCAGCCCCTACCAACGCTTCAACATTAACGACGTAATTCCGACGTTTGCCTTCGTGGGTAGAGTCGATCGAAACGTATCGACCGTCAGGACTCCACCGAGGATGAAGGTCGCACCGCAGCTCACCGTCGTAGCGCCAAGGCGAGAAGAAACGCCCCACTTCGATGCATTTGTCATTCTGCACATCAAACAAAAGCAGATGTCGGAATCGCGCCCGGTCAGGGTAGCTGTCCGTCAAGACCCAGCGGCGATCGGGTGAATAAGACGGATGCCCATCACCATAGACATCGAGTAGCCCCTCTCCGACCGGTACATGTTCGCCAGTGATGACATTGGCCAAATAATATCGGTAGCCATTTTCTGCCGCATGTCGCCACACGATCAAATGATCATCGTCGCGCCATTGATAATGGGAAACCGTGCGATCTTCCGCGACAAGACGTACGTCAGAGCCGTCATGGCGGGCGACATAAAGTCTCGAGGCTTTTCCGTTTCGATTAATCCATCGGTGCATGAATACGAACCGATCGCCGGAAGGCGAGTAAGCCAAATGGTTGACCGTGTGGACTGTTTCCGGAGGGAACGGATGCTCTCCCATTTCAGCAAGCGTTGATAATTGGATGACCAATTCACTCGTCGCGGTTTCCAAATTGACTCGCCAAATTCCGTCACGCTCAAGTGCTTGATCACAAGTAAAATTGGATACCTCTGTGGCATACCCATATTCCGGTTGAGCGGCGTACACACGGCGGTAATTAATGCTCAGCGCCTCCTGCCCATTCGGATGGAGTGCCTGAACGGGCCAAGGAATGAACTTGTCAGTCGAACCGTCATGGGCGATCAGCCGACACCCGAGTTTGCCTTCCGACACATCGTTGAAGACGGCTATTGGGCGGTCCGAAGATGGCAACCAATGTGCCTGACCGCCCTGCTGAAAATTCCAACTCCGAATCTTGGCCAATGTTCGGGCAGCGTTGACTGCCCGATCAAGGACCATGATCTCCACAGCGTCGCCAGCGATACGGTGCAGCAAGAAATGACTCATCCCCTCGAACCAGGGTGTTCGATCGTAATAGCCGAAGAAGCACTCGCCCTCTTGTTCTTCGACCCCCGCCCAACGCATGGGCGTAAGCAAATTGGCGTCTGCGTGAAGCTCGCAGCGGACCTTGCGCTCCCTATGGACCAGATAGTTCGCACGCTGATAAAGCCACTTGATTGACGCGTATGCACGCGGGAAGCGTGCGAGCATCCTAGCCACCCAGCGTTCGAGGATATTGTACGACGCCATTCCGTTCACCCTTCAGTTGCCTGCTTTTTAAGCCCTTGGAGAGATCATTGTGTCGTATCGTTGCATGGTTTCAACCAAACGCGAATGATGTGGTGTGCGTTTGAATTGCCGCTGATCAGCTTTGTTTTTTCGTACGCGAGATCGCCGCACGCTCGGCGCATTCCAGTGCCTCATTGGCGAGTCGGTCACGGCTGAACTGTTGCTCAGCCGTCAAGCGCGCGTTGCGCCCCATGCGTTGGCAGGCATTTGAATCGGCTTCCAACTCCCCGATTCGATCAAAGAACGCATTCTCATCACCCATCGTGCAACCCCGTCCCGCATCGACTTGCTCCAGCAGTTCACGTTGCCACCCCCCGTAATTCAACAAGATCGGTTTCCCGGCACTGAGATAGTCGAAGAACTTGTTGGCGCTGTTTTGCTCCAGCACGGGGATCGGCGCGACGGTCATCAACCCCAAATCTCCAGCGGCAAGAATCCCCGAAAGTTCCCGCTTGGGCACTCCGTCGAGAACCTCAAGATTGCCAAGGTCGAAGCGCTGTTGCTCTTGACGGAGGTGATCCTTTACTCTGCCTTCACCGACCAAGACAAAACGTAATTTTGGGTGTGCCTGAAATCGTTGGGCCGCCCGAACAATAATGTCCAGACCATTGACGGCCCCCATCGTGCCGGTGTGAATGCAAACAAAACTACCATCCCATCCACGATCGCGCCGAATCACCGCCCCATCATTTTCGGGGGAAAAGAATTCCAAGTCAGCGCAGTTTGGAATGACCTCGACGGTCTTGTTTCGTGGCATGTCCTTTCGAATGAGGTCTGCAGCACCGGGCGACAGCGCGATTATCGCCGACGCATTTCGATAGATCATTCGCTCAAAGCGTTTCAAGAGCCATATCGAAAACCTGTTCTTGATGTAGCCCAGCGCTATTGGAACGGCGGGCCAAACGTCGCGGACCTCAAAAACGAAAGGAATTCTGCGTAACCAGTGCACAACGAGAGCAGGGACCCCCACCGTTAACGGCGTACTTGTGACGAACATGACATTGATTCGTCGACAGCGCAGTGCGCACCACGACGCCAACATCATGAACATCAAGAAAGCCCAAAGTCGCCGGACCACGCCCATCAACTGAGTGTAGGGTACGTTTAATGCGATGACTGAAATGCCGTCCACATCGAATCGGTTAATTCTCTTGATTCGGACCTCACTCAGATCATCTGGAGTAAGTTGGGCGAGGCTGGTCAGCATCGTTACTTTGTGGCCGGCCTGCACCCAGCGCTTAGCGAATTCGTACGACCGTGTTCCCGTGTTGCCGTTGGGTGTGGCAAAGTATTGGTGTATGTACAAAATGTGCATGATCGGTTTGCAAGCGAATGACTATGGCGTTTGCTGCGGTGCGAGTTCTTTGAGAACGCGCGCCGGAATTCCACCCACAACAGAATGTGGCGGAACATCTTTCGTCACGACCGATCCCGCCGCGACGGCAGAACCGGTCCCGACGGTGGTCCCGGCCGTGATAACAGAATGGGCACCTGTCCAAGACCCTTTCTGCAAAACGATCGGCGATCGTTCACCAGGACCGTAACGATAGGACTCGTTCAATCTTGTATGGTTCGTCGTGGAAAGAACCGTGTAAGGCCCCAGCATGACTTCATCTTCGAGCGTGATGCCGCCAATCCCCTGTATCCAACAACATGGCGCGATGTAGACGTCATTCCCAATGTCCATCATTGTGGAAAACGTTATCCGCACTCCACTGGCAATCTGAAAGTTCCTTCCACACGATTTGAAACACCACCGGAGCAGAAAGCCTCGAAACTTCAAGATTGGAATCACGTCTGGCAGGAAGCCGGTGAACGCGACCACAAATGAAAACCATGTGTATGCGAGGATTCGGACCATTACGCTTGAACACTTTGACGAAACCGATGATCTTCTTTGACGATGGCGTGCATGTTCTGCCGGTTCAATTCTGTCGCAAGCGCACCGCCCGCTTGATTGATTCGTATAGTTCGACGGTGAAGTCTTCCACACATTGCGTCTTGGCAGCGGCAAATCCGTTTCGAATGTGGCTTCTTCGCAGCTCTCCATCGTCAATGACGCGAGTTATTGCGTCGGCCAATGCTCTTGGGGCCTTTGGGGGAACGAGTAGCCCATCGAATGAATCGCGTACACTCGTTGGAATACCTCCGACATTGGTTGCGATGATGGGAACACATCGGGCTCGGCCTTCGACCAACACCCGTGGGGTGCCTTCGCTTAAGGACGGAAGAACAAGGATGTCCGCATTATCCAAGTGGTCAAACAATTCCGGACCAAATCGAGCATAGCCTTCCCACCGCACGATCTCGCTCAAGTCCAACTCGCGAATTATGCGGTCGATGTTTTGCGTTTCTGCCGGATATCCGTCACGATCACCGACGATCGATAACTCCAATGGGCGTTCTGACTTGACCAACGGCATGGCTCGGATCAGATACTCCAGTCCCTTTTCCGGTCGAACGAACCCCACAAATAACAGACGGATGCTTGCCCCTTGGCACGTGTCTTCGCGCTCGCGACTCTCTTCTCGACTGATCGTCGATGAGACGACGGTATCAGGGGAGAAACGACGCCATTTCTGACTCAATTCTGCACCGTTCACGACGAATGCGGCCCGACTTCGGCGTGCCATGATCTTCAGCAATCTCTCGTCAGTCATTGTGTACCAAAGCGCCAGTTTGTCTTTCATGCCCCCAAATCGGGAATGCATTCTCAGCAATTCGGTAGGATTGCCCACCAACCAATGTGAGATCGGTTTGCGATATCGTGCGCAGCACCAGTGGATATACCAACTGAAAGGATTCATTCCCCGTATGAACACGACGTCGGAACTTTGAACCAGCAGACGATAGCTTCGCAGCAAAGGTCGTGGCCGACGCAACGCGTCAATGGAGCGAGCGAACGCAGGGCCGGGACGGACCTCGATGGCATCGCAGTCCAATTCGCAATCCATACTGGTCGTTCGGTCTTGAAAGGCCTTGGCCAGAAATACAAGCTTTCGAAACTTTGGAGCCAGGAGGTTTAGCACACGGCCGAAGGAAACATGGGTGTACCATTGCGTCCCCTCTCCGAAGACGCCAATACTTGAAATGACGCCCAGAGTCAGCGGTGCGGTCTCTACCTTTGAGTCGGCTGCTTGATTCATTGCCAATCATTCATGCCGAATCTTTGCGCAGGACAACCAACAAGTGCGTGTTCATTATCCGAGCGCGTTCCAGGGCAACCGGGATCTGTTGACTGATCTTGTTCAACAATCGCGTCAACGGCGGAAGGAAGGTAATTTTCTTGCGGAAGACGATGCGGGCTTGGGGAAACCAATGGTTTAGTTGTTTCACGCCAACGCCGACTGTTTTCTTGTTCAGCGGGTTGATCCAAAAATCGTATGAGACAATGCACCCGCCCGGAGCCAATACACGCCACATTTGGTTGGCAATCGCTTTGCTCAAATCTGGGTCGGGAACTGAGCTCATCATCATTGAGTGGTGTACCAAATCAAACGATTCGTCTTCAAACTCAATTTCGTGTGCGGATTGGCACCGAATCTGCATTTTCGAGTCTGGATTCTCAATTTGCCATTGTCGAATGACATCTTCGCGCAAGTCGACGCCTGCACACAAGTGTTCCTCTGCACCCCAACGGTTGCAACATTTGGTAAGCCATCCTCCATTGGCACATCCCAAATCGAGAATTCGCTTTTGCTTCAACGGAATAAAATCTGCGGCACTTAGCGCCTCGCTGTAGGAGCGCATCCGGGATTCCATCATTGCCGAGCCAGTGGTTCCACGCGTTCCCTCATTCGTCCTGCGCGCGTACTCTTCGCGAATTTCACCAGCAGCACTCTTGAGTTCGTTCGAGTCTCGATCTGTCGTCATCTTGAGTCCGGTCCTTGAAACTTGGCAAGAATGCGTGTGCTGTTTTTGTTGGCGAAAGGTCGCCGTACCCTTTGAGTCCGAATGACGCAGGTACTTCGGCAAGACCAACTAATTTCGTTTCTTGAGACAACCAACCGTGATGGCGACGCGTCACTGATTCGAGAATTCATTCGAAGATCGCGTTCGCGCATCAAATTCAAGAAGTATGACCATGAGGGTCATTGGCACCCAGAATAACTTGGTCGAATACGTTGTGTGCGTGGCTCCGAAGCTGAAATACCCACAGAAAATGATGATGGCTGCCCCAGTCAACTGGGGCATGTACATCCTCCATGAGCGGAGTATGAGCAGCACGTGTACCACGACAAAGGCAACAAACCCAGGGACTCCCATCTCGGTCAGGCTTCCGAGGACATTACTGTGCACATCTTTGAAAATACCGGCATGTCGCAGATTTGCATAAGCGGCACCACCTACCCCTGTACCAATTCCATTCGATCCCTTATAGCCCTTCCATGCGATTGCCCAAACTTCGTCTCGCCCGGCGTGTGAGCGAGGGGCGCTGATCCCGCTTGGTGCTTGAACGCCCAACCAGTCTGCCAATCTCGATTCAGATCTCTCGCTCAGCACACCTGAATGCAAGCTGCCCAACGCGGCGCCGTATGCAAGGACAACCATGAGCGTCACGATAATCAGTCGACCCATGATTGCAGAGGATCTGGAAAAGACGGCGGCGGCAATAAAACCGATTCCAACCCCGCCGACAGCCGCACGTGACCCGGTGGCGAAGACACCCAACACCATCACAAAGACACCAACAAACAGAAACGCTCGAAACCACATGCGCCGCGTAAATATCCACAACACCGGAGCGCAAGTTATCGCAGTCACCAAACCGGCCGCGACCGAACCCGGATTTGCCCGTTCGCCGAGAGTTGCGCGACCATACGCCGTCTGGTCCATGCCATAAATGATCGTGTAGCCAGCCGCTGTCAATCCACCGACAAAAGTCCAAAACAAGAATCGCTTGATGTAGGCCAGGTCAGCGCCCACCAACTTGACGTATACCCAAAGTAACGACAACTGCACAAACATCTGCGCCGCGAGTCGTCCTGAGCGGGTCGGTTCGTAACTCCAGACCGTTGAGACAGCCGCCACCGAAGCGAAGATCAGAAGCCAGGCAACAATAGCCCTCGACGCCAGGAGGGCGGCATTCTGCTTAAACAATGGGAGAATTCCCGTGCCCAGCGCCACGAATGCCAGCATTTTCGCCGGGGTTAGCCAGGCGGTTTCGCTCTGACCAATGACCGCAGCACTATCCCAGGCTTGCCAGAATCCGTAAGCGTAGAGTCCGATTCGCGGCTGAACTGCGCATGCCGCGAAAAATGGTACGCCAACGATCCCCATCCCGATATATGCGTATCCAAACTTGTAGGCCCAATATGCAACCGCGAGTAGGCCCACGAAAACGGCGACGAAGAGTATTTCCCTAAAAGAGAAGGCCTCCTTTTCGGGCGCAATGTCACTCCCGAGTGGATATCCGGCGACTCCCGCTGGTTGCATGTATGGGTAGGACATAGGTGCGTTCACTCTCTCAACGTAATCAATCGAAGGCCGGCTATGCTCGCTATTTTTGTGATTGCTTGATACGTCGGCACACGACCACCTGATCCAATGCAAGATGCCGTAGCCAACCGACGCGGGCAAACAGGTTTTCCAACGCAGAATAGCATGCTCTTGGCATGAACATCAGCCATTCATAACCGGGCACGACCCCTGTGTGGTATACGTCCACAACCTCCAAGCCGGCGCCCGCCGCCAGATCGTGAATCTCGCGCAACGTCATCGTTCTGAACGAGCCACCACGCAATCGAGAATACATGCGCATCGCGATACCGACGCATGAAAATCTATTCTTGTGATTATTGAAGACGAAAATGCCATCGTCCGCCAACAATTTCGCAATTGCGCACGCCACTTCGTGGCGCAAAGAATCCTCCGCGTTGGGAAAAAATCTAAATGCAGTAATCAATCCGAATTTTTTGTCGCCAAAGGGCTGAGAACGGGTGATGTCGGAAATGACAAATTCCGCTCGCTCTACTTTCTGGCGAGCTTGCTCCACCATGGCGTCGGACACGTCCACACCAGTTGCCGTCTTGGCTCGCTTTTCAAGGTGACTGATGACACGTCCGGTCCCACACGCGAAGTCAAGATAGTCGAACTCAGGGGTGGGCAAGAAGCGATCGACAATCTTGCCGAGTATCTTCTTCTCTTGGGCCCAGAGAAAACTCCGATATCGATACTCGAAGTGTCGATCATATTCTTTGCCCTTGCCAGCCGAGGCATGTGATTCACGATATGTAGTTTCGGTATTTGAATCCATTATTTGTGTACCGCAAAAGACGCCTGAGGAAAATACGGTCAAGAGCCCTCTTGAAGAGGCCCCCAGCTTGACCGTCCACAACAAGATTGCCGCATGCAATCGCAAATGTTGCAAGATGCCCATCGTTCAGCGAATACCCGGATTCGCAAACATAGCCCGCCAGAAATCGATCAGCCTTTTCTTCCAATCGGCGGCGAATTGGAAGTCTTCGGGACAGGAGAAACAAGGACTTCAGGAACCATCCCAGATCAAAGTAGATAGGGCCAACATCCCCCTCCCCTCCGATCATGTCCGTGACAGCCCAATCGATGATCAAGACAGTGTCTTCGGCGACGTTGTAACGCACGTTCGTTAGATTGAAGTCACCGTGCAAATGAACTCTTGGACCTTGCTCCAACTGCCACTTGGCAGGCAGGCTGATGCTTTGGTCATTGACCAACCCCGACTCCCGATGGATCGTGCCCAGTGTACGACCAATCCTTCCCCAGATTGGATCGTCACCACTCCCGAACGCCGCACGAAAATGTAGTTGATCGTAACCGTATAAGCGTTCCTGTTCGAAGCAATCGGCACCTGGCTCACTGCTCAGCACCCTAGCCACCCGAAAAATCTTTGCTTTCTGACTGATCTCCCAGGCGGCCTTGGTCTTTCGGACTTCCGAGGCCACCGCTTCCGGATCAGCATACTTGATGACGGTATCCTTGGTGAACCGAGTGCGTCGGACGACCTTGCTTTTTGCGGTGCTCACATTGTTTGCAGTCGGTTTTGTCAAATCGTTTCCAACATTCTGCACCGGGGCTAGCCCTTGCTACTTACAGGGTTGCGCTGACTTCGCGTCACCATCGCCCATGCCTTGGCTCGTTCCGGACGGTCCATCAAAAAGAGAATGCCGCACACTGCCAGAACGACCCCGGCGATGATCCCCACGGTGAT
>BQJS01000203.1 GCA_021604825.1 Phycisphaerae bacterium
GAAGCTTTCGATCATCAACCGCTCAACAAACGGAAACGCCACCAGCGACATGCCCAGCGCTCGGCAATAAATGTCCAATCGGTCGGCTGTCTCGGGATCGGGTAGCGCGGAACCCACCACCCGAACGCCGTCAGCCGCCAATTCTTCCAGCGGGGGCGTCATTTCGGAAGCTGGTTTTGGAAAGACGCATTCGGACGGGGCGACGGCAATCTTGACTTCTCCGAGTTCGTCGCGCTCGGGGACGATCGGATCATACGCCGAAAAAATTCGCCGCATCGACCATCGTGGTATGTCGATGGCATTTGGTTTCTTCAGTGATATCTCAGCCGTGATGATCGCGGGCTCGTCCGGTGGGGCGGTCGCGACGTGTTCGCCATCGGCATTTACGATCTGACTCATTCCGCAGTAAGGCGTTTCGTCTTCTACGCCGCATTTGTTTGCGGCCACAAAGGCAACACCGCATTCTTTCGCCCGACCTCGAATCATGAAGTCGGCTTGGGCGTTGCGAAACGTGCCGGCATCTTTGGCGACATTGACCCAGCACGTTGGGACGGCGATGAGTTCAGCCCCTTGATGGGCGAGTCCGGTTGCGATTTCCGGCGCTCGCCCATCGGCGCAGATCATAATGCCCATCTTGCCCAGCGGCGTGTCGATTGGTTTCAACTCTTCGCCGGGTTTGAAGTAATCGTTGTCTTTGCCCCAGAGGAATGATTTGGCGTAGCGGCCACACTCCTTGCCTTTGGCGTCGATGATGACCGCCGCATTGCGGAGCTGTTTGCGATCATCGTCCACAAATCCGCAGACGATTTGAATCTTGTGCTCTTTCGCCCATGTCGCGAGCTTCTTGACGAAAGCCTTCGACTTGAGAACTTTCGCCGATCGGTAGGCTTCTTCGCTACCGATCAGATACGCCGGATAGGCGCATTCGGGCAAAACCACCAAGTCGGCGCCGGCAGCCGCAGCATCGACGATGACTTTTTCGATTTCGACCAGCGCGGAGTCGGCTTGATCAAGCGTATGCGCGGCGAGTTGGGCGGCAGCGACGGTGAGGTTGCGGCGTTTTCCAGTTGAGGTGGATTCTTTGGACTTCGACATGGTCGCGACATACTAGATGGGTGTGGCTTGCTTTTCAATACCGCTGGGCGACTCTATAATTGATCGGTTGAATGCACCATTGAATGATAATCTCAACGCTTCCGCGTCGTCGTTGGCGACATTGATGGGGCGTCCACAAGAATAGGCGATATGAGCAAGCGCGACATTTACGAAATCCTAGGCGTTGACCGGAAGGCGTCGGACGCCGAGATCAAGAAAGCCTATCGCAAGCTCGCCAAGGAACACCATCCCGACCGCAATCGCGGGGATGCGTCTGCTGAGGCCAAGTTCAAAGAGGTCCAGCATGCCTATTCCGTCTTGAGCGATAAAGAGAAACGTGCCCAATACGACCAATTCGGCGAGATTGGGGTCGGCGAATTCCAAACCAATCCGCACGGTCAGAAGGTCTACACCTGGGGCACCGATGGGTCGCAGATCGATGCCGACGATCTCGACAGCCTGTTCGGTGCGTTTCGCTCGGGTGGGAATCCATTTGAAAGTATTTTTGGCGGTCGTCGTGGACGTCAGCAACGTCGCGCCCAAGCCGGTGCCGATCTTCGTCGCACCATCAATCTCAGTTTCGAGCAAGCGGTCAAGGGAGCTGAGATCGAAGTCGATATGCAGCTGAACGATCCGTCGATAGGCCGCCGCGAGACGCTTAAAGTCAAAGTGCCTTCGGGCGTTGAAGACGGTCAGCAGATTCGCCTCAAAGGTCGCGGTGGGGCAGGGAGCAATGGAGGGCCACGCGGCGACTTGTTTTTCATCTGTCGCGTCAGAGCGCATCCGGTGTTTCGACGGATGGGACGCGATATTTACGCCGACGTGCATGTCGATCTAGCGCAGGCGGTCTTGGGAGCCAAGGTGGACGTGAAGACGTTGGACGGCGAAGTGACCCTGACGATCCCAGCCGGAACGTCGAGCGGTGCGAAGATGCGCCTGCGCGGTCGCGGCGTGCCAGCCAGCAGTTCATCGCCAGCCGGTGACTTAATTGCCAATATTCAAGTCGATGTACCTGCGTCACCCAGCGACGAGCAGAAAGAGTTGATGCGGCAATTCGCGGCGACGCTTTCTGATCCAAAGGTCGAACAACAATCGTGAGGTTCCTTCACGCGAATTTGATCAACCGAAAGAAATTGCGAAGTGTCCACGCGTGGATGTGCGTCGCTGTATTGGGTGGTATGTTTCTGCACCCAGTCGTGGTGTTTGCGCAGGAATCGACAAGCGCGACCGATCCCAAGAATCGCCCCATCGCTGGTTATGCCATGTTGATGATGATCTTGTTGCTGATGATCGTCGTCCTGGTATTTGGGTGGTTCATCATGCGGTCATTTCAACGTTCGCGAAAGCGGATGAGCCGATCGCGTCCCGAAGCAACGGATGCAACCGACGTCTGGGCGATGCACAAGCTGCCTGAAGATGACGACCCCGATAATTTGGACGACGGTGCCGACGATGATGACTGATGCAGATCACAACGATGCACCGGTTGCATTGGTGACGGGCGGGGCGATTCGTGTCGGACGGGGCATTGCGGTTGCACTGGCGGATGCTGGCTACGATGTCTTGATTCACTATCGCAAGTCGGAGGCTGACGTCGAGAAAACGAGGGCCGAGATTGAATCAAGTGGGCGGCGGTGCGCGACGATCCAAGGCGACCTACTCGATGATGATACGCCGGTAAGATTGATCTATGGCGCGAAACAGGCATTCGGTCGGCTCGATATATTAGTCAACAATGCTTCCCTATTTGAACCCGATCCGGCTGACGCGTTTACCTCGGAACACTGGCGGCGAATGATGCAGATCAACGCGATTGCACCTGCCGCTCTGATCGAATCTGCAACACCCCTTCTCGAGGCGTCCAATACCGGGCAGGTGATCAATCTCTGCGACATTTCCGCCGATCGCCCTTGGCCAACTCATCGCGCTTACTGTGCATCCAAAGCCGCCCTCGCCAACCTGACCGTCTCCTATGCCCGACGGTTGGCACCGAGCATTCGGGTCAACGGTGTCGCTCCAGGGATCGCCATCTTCCCCGACGATTACGACGAGCCGACCCGGCAGCGGTTGGTTGCCAAGGTTCCACTGCGCCGCGAAGGCACGGTTGAGGACATCGCCCAAGCTGTGAGGTTTCTCGCGGAACGTGGCGATTACATCACCGGTCAAATCCTTCGTGTGGATGGCGGCCGAAGCATCGTCTGACCCCTTCTGGTTCGATTGCTCGCCATGCGGTTGCGTGATAGGATTCACGCGCAAGCCGGTCTGATTCAATCCAGCTGGCCAAAGGGTTGTCCCGCCCGTCGCGTGAGCTTGCCCGGCGTACTTTTCTGATTTCCAAAACCGCTTTCGGAGTTGTGCTGGCTGTGGAGAACGAAAACAAGTTTGTACAGGAACGCCGAGCCAAGGTGGAGAAAATCCGCGGGCTTGACGTCGACCCCTATGGCGGACGATTCCCTGATGTCGAGCACGTTTCCGATGTGAGGGGGCGTGCTGAAGCGCTAGGGTTCGACAGCGGCGAGTCGAACGAGGACGAGACCGCGCGGGTGGCTGGGCGGATCGTGCTCCAGCGAGTCATGGGGAACTTGGTTTTCCTTACGATTCGTGACGGCAGCGGCGATATTCAGGTCGCGCTCTCCAAACGGGCCGTCAAGGAACAGTGGCCGGTGATCAAGACGTTCGATCTTGGCGACATCATCGGGATGGACGGCTACCTTGGTAAGACCAAGACCGGTGAGATCACCGTCTGGGGGAGCAGCGTTGTATTGTTATGCAAGGCATTGCACCCACCGCCCGAAAAATGGCACGGTCTGACCGATGTCGAAATGCGCTATCGCCAGCGCTACGTTGATTTGTTCACCAATCCCGACGTCCGCGAAGTTTTCAAAGCCCGCAGCAAGATCATCCAATCGGTCCGCGATTATCTGGTGGGGCTGGAATACCTCGAAGTCGAAACGCCGGTGTTGCAGCCGATCTATGGCGGGGCAGCGGCTCGGCCTTTCACGACGCACCACAACACGCTCGATCTGGAGTTGTTTCTGCGCATCAGCCCGGAGCTTTATTTGAAGCGGTTGTTGGTCGGTGGGATGGAGCGGGTGTTCGAGTTTTCGCGCAACTTCCGCAACGAGGGGATCAGCACGCAGCACAATCCGGAGTTCACGCTGCTGGAATTGTACGAGGCGTATGGCGATTACTTCGTGATGATGCAGCGGGTCGAGGAGATGGTGGCCGCAGCGATTGAGGATCTTGACGATCAGTTCACCCGCAAGTTCCGTGACGTTGAACTCGATTTCAGTCTTCCGTGGAGTCGTCAGAAATATTTGGATCTCTTGCGCGAACACGCTGGTGTATCGATGGATGATATGGCCGGCGTGCGGGCCAAGGCGACCGAACTTGGCATCAAGCACGAAGGCAAGGACGATGCTGTCGTTGTCAACGATGTGTTTGAGGAAACCGTTGAACCGCATCTGGTTCAACCCACGTTTGTATACGACTACCCAGCCGCCCTGTGTCCGCTGACTCGCCGACACCCGGACGATGCAAACATCGCTCTGCGCTTTGAGGCGTATGTTGCGGGGATGGAACTGGGCAATGCCTATACTGAGTTGAATGACCCCGACGTGCAGCACGACAATCTCAAGCAGCAGCTCTCCGGTGAGGATGAGACGATGGCTGTGATGGATGATGATTTCGTGCTGGCATTGCAGTACGGAATGCCGCCGGCGGGCGGACTCGGCGTGGGGATTGATCGGTTGGTGATGCTGCTGACAGACAGTTCCAGCATTCGCGATGTGATCCTGTTCCCGCTTCAGCGAAGGGCTGCGGTTCAAGCAGAGTCGAGTGCATCAGATGCCGAATCGACAGAAGCCGCAACAGTCAAGGATGAATAGGGCGGCGCAAGGATAGTGTCACGATACGGCACTACCAAGAGCGGCCCCAAACCACACGAGACGGACACTCATGTATAAGCTTTTCCTGACCTTCCGATACTTAATCAGCAAGTGGGTGGCGGTCTTTTCAATTCTGAGTGTGTGGTTGTGCGTGGCGATGGTGCTGATTGTTTTCAGCGTCATGGATGGGTTCCTCGACAATATTAAGCAGCACTCCCGCGGGTTACTGGGCGATATCATCATCGATA
Organism: Phycisphaerae bacterium; assembly: GCA_021604825.1. The sequence goes on from BQJS01000203.1 coordinate 5,231, forward strand.
GCTCGACGTTACAAGGCTTTCCGTATTACGAAGAATTCGGAGCGTTCTTGAAAGAGCGGATGCCTGAAGAGATCGATGTCGTAACACCAGTGATTTATAGCTATGGCATCATGCGCGATCCGATTTCGAAATTCACCAAGCCGGTGCGCATCGTTGCCATCGATTTTGAATCATACTGCCAAGTCAATAGTTTCCACGACAGTCTTTACTACGAGAGGTACTATCCCGACACCACTTCGTTGGGGTTGGTGCAAGTCCCTGTGGCAGGAGTGAATTCCAAAGACCAGCCGGTACTTCCTGAGTTTCTTGAGAAAGCCCACGAGCGATACAAGAAAGATCGTGATAAACGCGTCGTTGATGAGACCGATTTCACCGAACCCAAATACGATTCACCACACGGTGTCGGTTACTTCTTCCAAGATTATGGGCCGCCAACGGTTGCAGGTGATCCTTTACCCGGGGTCATCATCGGGACAGACGTTGCCTATACTCGCGACGAGAAGGGACACTACGAGCGAGGATTTGAGCGTGGGGCTGAAATAATCCTGACGATATTGCCGCTAACCTCCGGCGGAAACATTGCTGAAAACCCAATACCAGTTGCGATGCGCAACATCGACGACTCACGCACCAAGGTGTACGAAATCGACAAGATCTGTGTATACGTGGATTTCAAACTGTTCCAAAAGTACCTCAGCATGGGGGCGCTTGAACGCGTTGACGGTTCCTTTACACAGCCGCGTGCTTCGCAATTGCTGGTGAGTTTGACCGACGGCCAGGACTACACCGCCGCCAAACCCCGTATCGAAAAAATCTGGATGGAATTCTTGCAGTCGATGGTTGGCAAGGTCACGCCAAACGATTGGAGATTGATTGAGCGGGTTGGGGTGGATACGTGGGAGACGAGGCAAGAGGCGTTTATTCAAGCCGTCGAGAAGGAAAAGGTCTTGGTCACAATTCTTTTTGCGATCATCAGCATTGTCGCGATCGTACTCATTGGCGTGGTGTTCTACATGATCGTTCTGCAGAAGACCCGCGACATCGGTATCATCAAGAGTCTCGGCGCGACGTCGGCGGGTGTGGCCATGATCTTTATCATGTACGGTGCGATCATCGGTGTGATCGGTGGCATCCTTGGTATTTTGACTGGCACGACTGTGGTCGCGAACATCAATGAAATCCAGGCGTGGCTGGCGTCATTCGACAAAAGCCTCCAGGTTTGGTCGCCGGAGGTTTACACCTTCGATCGCATTCCCAGCGTAGTCAAACCGTCCGTGATCATTTCGGTGTTCTTTATGGCCGTCGTGACTTCGACGCTTGGGGCGCTGGTCCCCGCGATGAAAGCCGCGTGGGTCTGGCCGGTCAAGACGTTGCGTTACGAATAAGAACTGGAGCCACTAAATTGGTCCTGGCACGAGCCACCAAATTGCATAAGTCGTACTCCCTTGGCAAGACCAAAGTCAGCGTCCTGCGTGGCGTCAACTTGGAAGTGCGCGAAGGCGAGATGCTGGCGATTACCGGATCGAGCGGTTGCGGCAAGAGTACGTTGCTGCACATTCTTGGAGCGCTTGATGCCCCAGACCAGGGGACGGTTTCGTTCGACGGCGAAGATTTGTTTGCAGCGGGTACCTGGCGGCGGGATGCGGTGCGGAATCGCGACGTCGGGTTTGTGTTCCAGTTCTATCACCTTCTGCCGGAATTCAACGTTCTCGAAAACGTCTTGATGCCCCGGATGGTGGGTACTTCGACTTGGAATTGGCTGTCATCGCGAAAAGAAGCCAAAGCCAAAGCCGTGGAGATTCTCGAAACGGTGGGGCTTAAAGATCGACACAAGCATCGTCCGAAGGAACTGTCGGGCGGGGAGCGCCAGCGGGTGGCGATTGCTCGGGCGATCATGAACGAACCGCGATTTTTGCTTGCTGACGAGCCAACGGGTAACCTGGATGCTAAAATGGGCAAGGGCATCATGGAGTGCCTGCGCGGGTTGAACAAGAACGGGCAGACCATCGTGCTGGTCACGCACGACCCGCAAATTGCCGCCCAAGCCGACCGCCAAGTGCGACTTGTCGACGGTCGAATCGAAGCCTGACCGCTTTCGATTGATTGCTGAGGGCCAACTCGAATTCAGGAGGATCACCGATGGGCAACATCGAAACACAAGAAACGCAAAAAGCCAACCTGAATTGGTCAGAACTCACCTTTGGGTACACCAAAACGGATTGCAACATTCGCTACACATTTAGCAACGGACAGTGGGATGAAGGCGTCCTGACGGAAGACGAGAACATTCCCATCCACATGGCCTCCACCTGTCTGCACTACGGCCAGGAATGTTTTGAGGGATTGAAAGCATTCGAGACGAAGCGTGGTGATGTGGTTGTGTTTCGCCCGGACGAGAACGCCAAGCGGATGGACTATACCGCGCGGAAAATCCTCATGGAGCCACCGCCCACCGAGATGTTCCTCGAAGCTGTGGATCGCGTCGTTCAGGCAAACCGGCGGTTTGTGCCACCCTATGGCACCGGTGCATCGTTGTACATCAGGCCGCTATTGGTTGGCATTGGGCCACGCGTTGGCGTGAAGCCTTCCGATGACTACATGCTGATGATTTTCGTGACGCCGGTGGGTCCGTATTTCAAGAACGGTTTCAAACCCGTCAAGATGATCGTTGAGGAGAAAGTTGACCGAGCTGCTCCGCTCGGCGTGGGAGATGCAAAAGTTGGTGGAAATTACGCGGCCAGTCTGCGGGCTGGGGCCGCTGCCCGTGAAAAAGGGTATGCCGATGTGGTCTATCTCGACGCCAAGGAACACAAGTACATCGATGAATCAGGCCCGGCGAACTTTTTTGCGATTACCAAGGATGGTCAGTACATCACGCCGAAAAGCGACTCGATTCTCCCGTCGATCACCAACAAGTCGCTGGTTACGTTGGCTGAAGAGTTGGGGCTGCGACCGGAGCGGCGACCCATCGCAATCGACGAAATATACGATTTTGCGGAAGCCGGTTGCTGTGGGACGGCGGCGGTGATCACGCCGATCGGTTCGATACGTCGCGGTGATCGCGAGGCTGTCTATTCGACCGATGGCGAACCGGGCCCGATGACGACGAAGCTATATAACAAGCTGCGGGCGATTCAGTTGGGTGAAGAACCCGACACGCACGGTTGGTTACGCACGATCACCGGCTGATTCAATCGGCACCGGCTGACGCAATCGGTCGCACATCGATTCTTTTTCACTGTCGAGTCTCGCTGAACTTCGATCTTGACTCGGGCTGTCATTCTGCCGATATGCCAATCGCCGTAAGGACTTGCGGGGATGGCGGATGGATCAGTGGCTTATATTTGGG
>BQJS01000204.1 GCA_021604825.1 Phycisphaerae bacterium
CTCGCCTTCGACGTAATCGCGGTGCTCGATGGTCCAGCGCATCGACACGGGACCAAGCTGTGACTTGATGACCACCCGATCGCCGTCGCGGATGCCCCCGCTGCGCTCGACGACTTCGACCTTTTCCCAAGGTGGCTGCAAGCGTTCGAAGGCACCGGGGCATTTGTGCCACTCAAAGACATCTTTCGCCGGTGCTTCGATGTGGGTGCGATGGACAAAACTGGGCATGGGGCTAATCCTCGAAGGGCGTTACGCATACACTACCGCGTAGAGCGTATGACCCGTTCGCTTAGGATCAAGCATTCGTTTCAGTTCCAGGAAAATTGAATCTTGCGAGCATTGTTGTGGTTTCGAGCCGATTTGAGACTCGCGGACAACACCGCACTCCACCATGCCTGCAAGGAGGCGGAGGACGGTGTGCTTGCCGTCTTTGCACTGTCCACAAAGCAATGGGCTAGGCATGATTGAGGAACTGTGAAAGTTGATTTCGTCCTTCGAAATCTGGCCACGCTCGCGGCGTCGCTTGTCAAATTGAATATCCCGCTGAAGCTGATCGACGCCCCGCGCTTCGACTCGGTTCCCACAAAACTCTTGAAAGTTGCACAAGGACCACGAGCGCATCGCTTTGTGCAGCGACCTTCCGTATCAGTTGGTTCATCACGCATTGAATCCGATCGTTGAAAGACTGAACCGGCGGTGGGGGGAATTGCAGGGCGGCTGGCAACCCTTCGGACACGTCGTTGAGGCAGCGGAGGAAATGGCCGGTCTCCGGGTTATGACGTTAGACCTCATCGAACCGTCGCGTGGGCTGTCAGGAAAGGTTGCGTTCAACGTGTCGCGAAAGCTGGAGGAAGTTGGTCAACCGATTCCGCTCTCCGTGCTCGAACTCGTGCGTGATGCCATGCGCGAAGGGTGGTTTCAGAATTTGGCTTTCCTGGAACCGATCTTTGGTCCAGGCCGCAAGCGCCGCGAGATCATGCGCTCGCAGGCCCAGGTCAAGCGGACCCACGCACGGCTGATCGATCCGCTGGTGGTGGGTTTCCTAGGTGTGGGACCTGCGTACCATATACAGGAACGCATCAACAATGGACTCGGGCGGAGGACAAAGCCCGGCTTCAAGACAACGTGGATGAGCGATACGGCCGGCTCAAGCTCCATTACGTCTTAACGGCACGCCCAAACCGCAATCGAACCTCTCGTCGTCGATTCGTAGCGAGTTGCGGAACCTTGTGGACATCATCCGGGACGGCATCGCGGTTTACCAGGTCGAGGCTGCCGAATCGCCCTATGCCGTTCGCTGTGACCAAAGTGCATGCCAGATTTCTTGTTACGAATGGCCAATAAATGGGGTAAGCCTCAAGCGCCCTTGCTCTGATATGAGCAGTGGTCTAAACACCAGGGGAAGGTCATCATGAAGCCGAACCGCTGGCACTGAATGCACCTGCGAATTTCGATGTGTCGCCTCCGCCCTAAGATCAACCGCGCCGACGCTGCGTGATAAGTATTTGGTGCAGCGAGAATGAAGTGCTGTACAATGCGCGTGCAGGGTTGAGCGGCATACCGCGAGCCTGGCAATGTGGGGCAGCTCGGCCTGGAATACAATGTGGCGCATTTCTGATGGAAAGAGACAGATGAGCGATCAGATTCTACCGGACCAAACACGACAAATGCGAGATAGCGTCCAGCACTATCGGTCCGTGGCGGAAGACTCGCCCGTTATGATCAGCCGGTTTCTGCCAGGTGGCGAGATCACGTACGTCAACGACGCCTATTGCCAGTATTTCAAGAAGACGCCAGACGAACTGGTAGGCCAGAGTGTCTTCACTTTGGTTCCGGATGCGGATCGGGAAATCGTGCGTGCCAATCTCTCAGAAATTACGGTCGATTCTCCCACGATGTCACACGAGCACGCTGTCATTGCGCCAAACGGTGAACTCCGGGAACATCGCTCGACCAATCGAGCGCTATTTGACGCTGACGGAAAAATATCTGCTTACCAGTCCATTGGCGAAGATATCACTGAGCGCAAACGTGCCGAAGAGGAGACCAGAAAATCAAGACGAATGTTCAGCGATGTGCTTGATACGATTCCGGTTCGTGTTTTTTGGAAAGATCTTGACGGCGTTTTTCTGGGCTGCAACCAGTTGTTTGCTCAAGACGCTGGCGAGAGCCGTCCGGACGACATTATTGGCAAGACTGACAAGTGCATGCCATGGTCTGAGCAAGCCGATTTGTATCGAAGCGACGACAGTCGGGTCATTGCAAGCGGGAAGCCGAAAATAAATTATGAAGAGCCCCAAACGACACCAGAGGGAAAACGCATTTGGCTTCGTACATCCAAGATTCCCCTCCGCAATAGTCGCGGAGAAGTCTACGGCGTTCTTGGAACATACGAAGACATTACGCTTCAAAAATGGGTCAAAGCTCTAAGGATCGGTCAGCAACGTATCTTGGAACTGATATCGACGGGCAATGCGCCACTTGCCAAGATATTGGAAGAAATTGTGCGCTTTACGGAAGAAGTGTTCACAAATGTTCGCGCCACCGTCCTGCATGTTCATGGCGGCAGGTTATGGCGCGGCGTGGCACCGAGCATGCCTGCAGCTTGCATCGACCTTTTTGACGGTTCGGAGATTGGACCATCTGCAGGATCATGTGGCACAGCCGCCCACCGTGGGGAGCGGGTGATCGTAGCGGATGTGGCCACTGATCCCTTGTGGGCAGAACATCGTCAATTAGGCAAGACATACAAGTTCAAGGCGTGCTGGTCGGAGCCGATACTTGCTGCAACTGGCGAAGTGGTGGCTGTTTTTACACTCTATCACGATGTTGAAGGCGCTCCAGACTCCAACGAGATCCAGCTGATTGAGACCATGGCGAAGTTGATCAGCATAGCTATTGAGCGAGAGCGGGCGGAGAAGGCGCGGCGCGAATTGGAAGCGCAGCTTCGCCAGTCGCAGAAGATGGAGGCGCTTGGCCAAATGGCGGGAGGAGTGGCTCACGATTTCAATAACCTCCTGACCGTCATCTTGGGCCACAGTGAGATGCTTTTATCAGCAGCCCCCCTCAAGATCGCGTCGATAGCCACGGAGCCGCTCCAGTCTGGACTCCGTCAGATCCAATCGGCGGGTGAGCAGGCCGCGCTTCTGACTCGAAAGCTCTTGGCGTTTGGCCGCCGTGACATGCCGAAATCCGAAGTACTTGAAGTGACCAGCCTAGTCGCCGGTATGGAAGAGATGCTTCGGAGGCTAATCGGTGAACAAATTAAGTTAAACTTCAAGCTCTGTGCAGAAGAGTGTTTGATAAACGCCGATGTGGGACAAATCGAGCAGTTAGTTTTGAACCTAGTCCTTAATGCCCGAGACGCCATGCCAAAAGGCGGACGGCTTGATGTCGAGGTAAAGCAAGTTGAATTGGATCAAGCGTATGTGGCAAACCATGCCGGCGCTCAGGTTGGTCAGCACGTCCGAATATCCGTAATAGACAACGGAGTGGGCATGAATCCTGAAGAATTGGAGCGAATCTTCGAACCGTTCTTTACGACAAAGCCAGCAGGTAAGGGCACCGGGCTGGGACTCTCTACCGTTTATGCAACAGTTAGGCAGTTGGGTGGGCACATTTGCGTGGACAGTGAGGTTGGCGTGGGGTCTTCGTTTGGTGTTTACATTCTGATTACAGATAAGCCAAGAACGGCAATGGAGCAGGAAGGCGAGATGCCGGGTCAAGGTGCCGGTGAGACCATCTTGGTATGCGAGGACGAAGCCATGGTCAGTCGCATCATGTGCCAGACCTTGCGCTCAGCCGGTTACACAGTCATCGAGGTTAGAAGTGGCAAGCAAGCGCTGACGGCAGTGGCGGATCATACAGGTACAATCGACTTGCTCGTTTCCGATGTCGTGATGCCAGGCATGAGCGGCAAAGACCTCGCGGATCGCCTACTTCAGCACGACCCCAACATGCGCGTGCTCTTTGTGTCGGGATATTCGGAGAATCACCTTGATGCTCGGAGCGTATGGAGTGGCGCGGTGGAATTCATTCAAAAGCCATTCGGCCCGAAGGTCTTGCTACGACGCGTGCGTGAAATCCTCGACGCAAAGAAATCGATATGATCTCACTTGAATCTCTCAGCTACTTGAAGCGGCAAACCAGCCTCATCTGCATGTCACGACAATCCACAGTCCCGCTCAGATTGCCGCCGAAATGGATTGCGACTAATCCATAACTGGACAATCGTGTATTCGTATATTTGTGCATCATGATGCAACTTACGGAGGAGCAGTCCGATTGGTTGCTCGAACGGATTCCAATAATTCTACGAACTACGGTGTGTTTCAAATGCGGCTGAACAACTGTGCGTATACATCGACAATAAGCTGCATTTATGCCTGCATTTATTGCTTTAGTGGGGGTGCAGAAACCGCCCTAGAATGGTCAAGAACACGGTTCTGAAACATGGGATGACGATTCGAATCCTCTCGCCCCGGTTGAAATACCAGAATGCTTTGGCAACTGCCGAAGCATTCTGTGTTTACGTCTGGTACGATTGCGTCCTGTCGCCCCATGGGCGCAGCCCCAGGTTTGAACTTCCGATGGTGGGCTGCTGTTCGTTCGATGGGTCTTGCTTTTACCCGCCGCTGACACAATTGCCGCCGTTTGCGAATAGACTCTCGTTATGCGCCACACGATCAAGATGTGCTTCCTTGCCACTCTGGCAGCGGTCTTCTGCTGCGGCTTCCAGTCGTCGCGGTGGGTGCCATCCGACCTCAGGTGGCGAGCAAACGCATGAACGACTGGTTGCTCATCGGGCTTGGGCTAGCAATTCTTGTCGCGGGTGCCGAATTGCTCGTTCGTGGTGCCTCGGTACTTGCATCCCGACTCGGTGTTTCTCCCCTTGTGGTCGGGCTGACTGTTGTCGCCTTCGGAACCAGTTCGCCGGAACTCGCGGTCTCGTTGAGCGCGGTTGCACGAGATCAACCGGACCTTGTGCTCGGCAACGCAGTCGGAAGCAACACGTTCAATGTGCTCTTCATCCTCGGCCTCTCTGCGGTGGTGCGTCCTCTCATCGTGAGCCAGAAGCTCATTCGGGTGGATGTGCCGATCATGATCGCCATCTCGATCGTGCTCTGGGCGTTGCTCCTTGATGGTTCTCTGGGGCGCTTTGATGGCGTCGTTCTACTCGCGGGCATCGTTACCTACACGATCCTCGCCATCCAAGTGTCTCGTCGCGAGTCTCTGGCTGTTGTTGAGGAGTACGCCAGCGCAGTGCCAAAGCCGATCCGCCACTCGATCATGAAGGCGCTGATTCTGATCGCCGTCGGCCTGGCGGGGTGTGTTCTCGGCGCTCGATGGTTCGTCTCTGGAGCGGTTGCAGTTGCGACGGACATGGGGGTAAGTGAACTTGTCATCGGCCTCACGATCGTTGCTGCGGGCACTTCCCTTCCAGAGGTAGCGACCTCGCTGGTCGCTGTCGTTCGCGGCCAGAGGGACATCGCGGTCGGCAACGTCATTGGGAGCAACATCTTCAACATCCTCGGGATCCTGGGGCTCGCCGGTGTGGTCGCGCCGCGCGGCATTCCAGTTGAACCATCTCTCATGGCATTCGACTTGCCGGTCATGATCGCTGTTGCGATCGCGTGCCTTCCGATCGCGTTTACCGGATTTCGGATCAACCGATGGGAAGGCGGGATGCTCTTTGGCGCCTATCTCGCGTACATCGCGTTCATCGTGCTCACTTCAAACCAGCACGAGCTCGCTGGTTGGCTCAGCACTGCCATGCGGTACTTCGTCATTCCGATCGCGGGATTTGGGATACTGATGAGTGTTGGTCATGTTTTCATTGCCCGAGGTAGACACTGACTCCAGCGAAGAGACTGCGAACCATATACTCAAAATTCGCATTGTCTGTCACTAGAAAGTGACCCGGCCAGAAACCGTGTTTCCAGGCTCCAGAGACCGATCTGATCCACAAAAAGTTCAACTGGTGTCCTGTCACCCCGATATTCCAAACCAAGACACTACAGGGACTTGCGTCAACGATTGGCGTGAGTCCTTGTTGCTTGTACGCTTCCTGTGCTATGGGAACGCAGCATTACGCAGGAACTTCTGAGCCATCATCTTGATCTTTTGTTTGTCCACGCGGTGGATTCTGTACCAATGCATTCCTGAAGGACCTCTTAGATGGGAGATGACATCCCGGCTAAGCCTATTCTTGCCCTCATGTCTAACCTTGACTTGAACATCGTGCTTTCAGAGACAACTGATCGTGTTGGCTAATTCGCTCCCGTGAAACGTACTTGGAATTCTGCAAAATCCGCCAACGTGACGTCGCCGTCTGAATCCATGTCGAAGCAATCGCACCCAGCGGCTAATCCGCCACCGATACCGAACAGGCATTCTTCAAAGTTGCGGAAGTCTTGCAGATCGATATCGAAATCACCATCGCAATCGAGTTCCATCGGTGCTCTGTACTCGTAAGCACCACGGTCAACGGCAGTGCTTTCGATTCTCACCGCGCTGTCGCGATCGTAATCGACGTTATACGATCCGAAGGGATTGAGCAGTTGCAAGTCGGAATCGTCTCCGGTGTTGACTGCATCCGACGTTGGTGCGAGGTGCAGATCGAACGGTGGGTTGACGAACATCGGGTCCGTGTCGGTGTTCCCATTACCGAATAGGCTTGAAAGTCCCGAGATGACGGTGTTCTCAACAGTTACAAATCCACCCGTCTCCCCAATTTGAGCGTCCTGGTCGAATAAACTGCCATTGTCCCAGAAAATTGAATTGAATACTTCGGCTGAGCCGGAAAGCGATGTCAACGCGCCGAGTCCGGGTCCTTGGTTTATGTTTTGGGTGAACGTGCAGTTGACCACATCCAACGAATTTCGCGCACCGATGGCGCTTCCACCGCTGGAACCGTGCGCCTCATTTCCTGAAAACACGCTGTTGACGACGACGGCTTGGCTGGATTGGTACCAGATTGCTCCACCCGCAGCGGCTGAGTTTCCGGTGAATGTACAGCGATCGATCAAGCTGCGTCCACCAACCGAACGGATGGCCCCTCCCGGGGTGGTCTGGCTTGTTGAATTGTTTTCAAAGACGCAATTGATGATTTGAATGAAGCCTCCACCCGAGCCGCGATGCCTAATCGCACCGCCACCGTTGACGGCATAGTTGCTGGTGAATCGACAGTTGCGGATGACGGGGGTGGCTGTTTCGATGAATATCCCCGCGCCCAAACCGTCGTCACCAAATGTCTCGGTGGCTGCCCCTGCGGTAATCGTGAAACCGTCGAGTATCGGGGATCCTGAATCGCACCGCAGCACGTGGAAGTTGGTATTGTTGCCGGTTAGGATGGTTTCGTTGGTGGCAACATCGCGTTGCGAAATGTCGACTTCGCCGCCATGGAATCCGCCTACCAATGCCACACCGTTGATCAGATTGAATGAGTTCGTCTGCATCTGTCCAGGCGAATACGTTCCTGTCGCCACCCAGATTTCGTTGATGAACCCATTGGTAGATGCGCGAGACAACGCTGTCTGAATGTCGGCATACGCATCATCCCATCCGTCGCCGCAAATCCCTGTCGAGTTGTTGGTATCCACATACAGACGCGATTGCATCGACGAACATGCGGTCCCAAGCGAGAGTGTGGCAGGATCGCTCGTGATTGAGCATCCGTCTGTGACGACGACATCATATAGTCCCGCTTGTGCGGCTCCGACGGGATCAATCGTTAACGTATTCGTTTGAACTCCCGAGTACGTCGCGTCGTTGGCGAGAGGCACACCATCTTTGCGCCACTGGTATGTGGGAGTGGCGGCGCTCGTTGCAACGGTAAATGTCGCTTGCCCACCGCCGACTACCGTCTGACTCTGCGGCTGCTGCGTGATGACTGGGCTGGGCGATTCGATGACGGTTGTTTCAGCCGTTACGAACAAACCGTTCACATAGATCAACGCAACATAGGTACCGCCACCACCGAACGGAAAGTCCGTCACTGTCGGTTCGCGTCCGATCGCGAAGACTCCTTGCGGGCCAAACCAGAAGTAACTCGCACCGGTGTATTCTGAGACGCTGAGTTGGAGTTCATCACCGGGACAGAGCGGACTGTTGTTGGCAGCGACCGGTGCTGGATTGGGATTCACGGCGACAACGGCAATACCTTCGAATACATATCCGCTCCCACCGACCTGCACTGCGACGAACCGGAACGAATCCAGCCCAACAAATCCCGAATCGGGTGTATAAGCCAGTTGGTCGCCAATCACGCTGGCCGATCCGTTGGCTGCGATGTCGGTGATTGAGAATTCATACGTGTCGGCTGGATCCGCATCGGCGACGATGGGGTCAACCGGAGTAGCTGCCGTGTTCTGATCAGTCACGATCAATGCGTACGCCGAGGTTAGGGGCGCATCGATTCCATAATCTGTCAGCCCAGAGCCGAGCGAGTGCGTCGCTGACGCCTGACCGGCTGACCCGGTTCCGCCACCTGTTCCCCCAATGCCTGCATTGCCAAAGTTGATCGTTGTCGACGAGGGCGTATACACACCACCCGGTTCAATC
>BQJS01000205.1 GCA_021604825.1 Phycisphaerae bacterium
GCGGGAAAGTGGATGCCGGGGCTGCGACTTCGCTCTTTCAACCGCGCTCCGTGGTCGTGACGAGTTCCGGTCGGTTGCTCGTCAGCCGGCAAAATGGCGGCATCGTCGGTTACAACGACTCGCTTACGCTCGACGAGAACACGACCGCGGACGTGGTCGTTGAAGGAAACAACACGGGTTTGGAATCGCCAATCGCGATGGCATACGACGCCAACGCCGATCGACTTTTTGTGGGGAACGTCAACGCACAAGACGGCATTCTGGTCTTCGACAACGTTTCCGAGGCTGAGTTTGACGAAGAAGTTGCGCCGAATCGAATGTTCGGTCCGCCAGATCGAGCACCATTTGATCCGACTGTATTCACCGTTGATTCGCTGTTCATCGCGCCGAACGGAAACCTTTACGTCAGCGAAGCCGAAGGAGACATCACGGTGAATCGCAACCGTATTCTCGTCTATACAAACCCCGGTGAAGCCGAAGGTGAAACATTATTCACGCAGCGCCTCAACAGCAACGATTGGGAGAAACATGAAGACATTTTCGTCGATAATGATGACAATCTCTACATCGTTGATGCAACCGACACCATCAAGATGGTTGCAGACGTATCAACGATTATTGATGAGACGGTGGTCCCAACCACGCTGACGGTCAACATCGATCTGACGAATTTGCAGGGCATCGTGGTGACCAAGAATGGAACTGGATTGGTGGCGGACCGTGACAACAGTGCCATCTATTCTTACGACAACATTGCGACGAAATCTGGAATGTTGGGACCGGATCGAACGCTCGACGGTACCGATGCGCAACTTCGTGCGCCGCGTCAGTTGTGGCTTGTCGAGGTCGAATCGCAGAATTAGCAATAATCAACCAATTCCCCACGACCACACGCGAACGAGGCGAGTCACTCGATGGGTGACTCGCCTCGTTGCATGAGTCGAATAGAGCAGCCGGTCGGCGCGATCAAATCGCTCGGTCGGCAGCGGATTGGCATTCAAAGAATCAGTGCGACCGCTGGGGCTGAGCCAAGGCTAGTTGGCGTTCGCGATTCCCTGGAGATTATCGATCACGATGATGTCGAGCAACGTTGCTGCAATTGTCTTGACTGAAGTGTTGATGATCTCATCATATGTTCGGCCGGAAACGCATCCCAGCGAACTGGTCAAGATCATGCCACTCATCATAAAGATGCCCAGAAGTTTGAATTGCTTTGTCTTTCTTGTCACGGTCAGATTCCTTTCCAAGTAGCCTGCGCGTCGCTTGATTGGCGTTTTAATTTCTCTTCTCGATGTTCACCGAGGTTACATTCTCATCAAGTCACGTCGATCGTTTTGTTGCTTGTTAAAACTTAAACGCGTATTGAACATAGAACAGATCGGGATCATCACTGAATCCCGTATTGGTGATAAACGAACTATCCCAAAAATGCGAGTAACCGAACAGCATTGATTGGTGTCGATCGATCTTCCAAACCACTGTCAGATCCAATTCGTGGCCCAATTCAGTTCCACTGTTTCCCGTCACGTCGCGTCGTCCGGGTGCACCGGTGACAGCATATAGGGCGTCACGCTTGGCGTTCAACCAGAACGCATGGTATGCGAGTTTGGCCTTGACCTTCTTGGCGACTGGCCACGCTGTTATATCGACGTGGACGGCATTTAGGTTTTGCCGGGCGAACAAATCCAGTAAACCCATATACGCATGACCAAGCGGAAAAAGCTGATCAAACGTCCCCACTTTGCCATCCAGGGGGTTTTCGTCGCCGCTGGCCCAATCGAAACCGGCACCGATTCTTGGCTTCCACGAGCAATCGGTGAAGGTGTAACCACCGTCCACGCCCCATGCCCAGGCCTGTATCGTATCGCCGGACCAGCGTCCCCATTGGCCGGCCACGAATGCGTTGTAGTCAAAGTTGCCCGTTTTTCCTTCGAACAATGCACCAAGGGTATAACGGCTCATGTCGCCAAAATTTCCGTTGGGATTTGTGGTTCCCCGCGTGTCATCCTGGCCAAAGAAGAATAAGTCGAACTTGTGGCGGGGGATGCCCTTGTACACGAAGTAGGCTCCGTAGAAATCGACATCCTCCTGCCAGCGATCAACCTGGCGCCGTCTTATGACTACCGGTTTCGAATAAAACACGTCAAACTCGAAATTGTCTTCATGCCAGAATATCTTGACGGCATCGAAGCGTCTTCGCGTGTTGGCCCAGTCCAGCGGTGACACAAAACGCTGTCTGCCGTATTGCAAGTCCTGGCGACCCACGCGAACAGTCAACGGTGTTCCGTCACCGAATGGTTTGAGATCGAAGAAAAACTGCTGGAACGCGAATCGGTTCTCATCGATTCCACGCGGCGGGAGCGAGCGGGAACTGATCAGGGCGCTTCCGACTTGTAGGAAGAACCGCGCTGTATCGCGATATTTCAAATCGAAATGCATGAAACTGCGATAGAGCTGATAATTGTCTTGGGTTAGGGTACTTGCGCCGAAACCCACATTGGTTGACGATTCCATGCGAATCCGAACTTCACCACCGAGTGACAATCTCCAGTTTTCGTCGAGGTGAATGTTCTTGATGGGGTCGAACCGGTCTTCGATGTACGATCCCGGCTCACCGTCGAGATAGCTGAAGTCGTCATTGAATCGAAGGTTGCTGTACTTCGGGCCCGGTAGATTGGCTGGGGGCGGTGGTTCGTCGGGAGTATTCAAGTCAAACGGTCGTTCTTCAATCGGTTGATCAGCCTGTTGATCATCGGTGAGATTCACTTGTTCGACAGACTCGCCAGAAGAACCGTCATTCTGAGTGGTTTGGCCCGAAGCGGTTGCGCCACTCATGGCAATCGCCAGAAAACAAGTGGCTGCCAAGCCTGACAGGTCGGCGGATTTGCTCGACAAACCTCTGATGTGCCCCGCAACGTTTGATCGAATTGGCATTCGATTTGCCCTTCCTATTCTTTAATGTGCACTCGATGTTGTTGATGTTGCATCAAGTGCGATGATGTGACAGTGGCCGCCTTAGTAACAAAACAAATGGTCGTTGCAAAGAGAAAACCTTTGGGAAACTGAATGATTTATAGCCGTTGGTTGAACGCAAATTCCCTTTGCCGCAGCTTTCAAGAGAACACTTCAAACCAATGGGCAAATCGCACAGGTAAACCAGCCGGTTTGAGTCATATAGCGCATCGTTTCGTCTGGTTTTGGACCGATTCCGTTCGCATCGGTATACTTCCTCGAGAATGTTTAATTTAAAAAGCCTTGACGAGAAATTGATGATCGATCGATTCAAATTAACCAGTGAATTCTCGCCCGCCGGCGATCAACCGCAGGCGATTGATAAACTTGTTCGCGCTTACGAACAGCGGGCGGGGGCGGCTTGTTTGATGGGCGTGACCGGTTCCGGGAAGACGTTCACCGTCGCCAACGTGGTCGAGCGCTTGGAGAAACCGACACTGGTGATTTCCCACAACAAGACGCTTGCGGCCCAGCTCTACGAAGAATTTCGCGAACTGTTTCCGAACAATGCCGTCGAATATTTCGTCAGTTACTACGATTACTATCAGCCTGAAGCCTACATCCCGCAGCGCGATATATACATCGAAAAAGACGCCTCGCGCAACGACGATCTCGACCGGTTGCGACTACGAACCACCAGTTCGCTCTCGTCGCGAAAAGACGTCATCATCGTCGCGAGCGTGTCGTGCATCTTTGGGTTGGGTTCGCCCGAAGACTACAAAGCCAGCATGCTATCTTTGGCAGTCGGAGAGGAAATCGAACGCGACAAACTGCTGCGGCGGTTCGTCGATCTTCAGTATTCTCGCAGCAACACGGATCTTAAGCGGGCGACGTTTCGCGTGCGGGGCGACGTTGTCGAAGTTTATCCAGCCTACGAGCAGTTCGCCTATCGCATTGAGATGTTTGGCGACGAGGTCGAACGACTCGATCTGATCAATCCGACATCCGGCGAGGTTTTGGCCAACGAAGACCGCATCTTCATATTCCCAGCCGTCCACTACGTCATGCCCGAAGAGCGCATCGACATTGCGATCGCGTCGATTGCGGAGGAACTGGAACAACGCCTCCTCCAACTTCGACAAAAGGGCAAACTGCTCGAAGCACAACGGTTGGCCGCCCGCACCAAGTACGACATGGAGATGATCAAGGAAGTCGGGTATTGCAGTGGTATCGAAAACTATGCCCGACATCTCACCGGCGCACCGCCCGGGGCGAAACCGTCAACGCTGATCAACTATTTCCCCGACGATTTTCATCTCGTCATCGACGAATCGCACGTGACCATTCCGCAAATCCGCGCAATGTTTGCCGGTGATCGCAGTCGCAAGCAGGTATTGGTTGATCATGGCTTTCGCTTGCCGTCGGCGATGGACAATCGGCCACTGCGCTTCGAGGAATTCGAGGAGTCGTGGTACCACGTGACGTTTATGTCGGCGACACCGGGGCCTTACGAACTTGAGAAGTGCAAGGGCGAAGTTGTTGAGCAGGTGATTCGCCCAACTGGTTTGATCGATCCACCGATCGAAGTATTGCCCGCGCGGGGGCAGGTGCCAGATTTGATTCAGCGGGTGGCCCAGCGTGCGGCGGCAAAGGAGTGCGTACTCGTCACCACTTTGACCAAGCGGTTGGCTGAAGACCTGTCAGATTATCTGAAGCGCGAAGGACTGCGGGCGGAATACTTGCACAGCGAAATCGACACGCTGGATCGCGTCAAGATCTTAAAAGCGCTGCAAGCGGGGGAATTTGATGCGCTTGTCGGCGTGAATCTATTGCGCGAAGGGTTGGATCTCCCGCAGGTTTCGCTGGTGGCGATATTGGACGCCGACAAAGAGGGGTTTCTGCGCAGCGAGTCGTCGCTCATTCAAATGATCGGTCGCACAGCCCGCAATGTCAACGCCGAAGTCATCCTCTATGCGGACAAGATTACGCCAAGCATGCAGCGGGCGATGGATGAAACGGATCGACGTCGCAAGATCCAAGTCGCCCACAACGAAGAACATGGCATCACACCTAAGACGATCAAGAAGGAAGTGCGGTCGGGGTTGGAGACGGTGCTTTCAGCTCGGAAGGTGGCTGCAGAGGCGGTCAAGCAGTCGGCTGCCCAATTGGACCGAAGTGAAGCCATCGAGATGCTCAAGGCCCAAATGCTGGAAGCGGCTGAGCAACTTGATTTTGAACGGGCGGCTAGGCTGCGCGACCGGATGGAAGAACTTAAGGGTGACGATTCTACGGAAACGGTCCCTGAAACCTCGCTGGACGTCGACACCGCACCGCTTCGCCCAAAAAGCACCGGAAGAAAGGGCCGCCGTTTCTCATGAGTGACCGATCACTAATTCCCATCGACCATGACGCATTGATAACGCAGACGCGTACGCTTGTGCAGATGGCCAAGGAAGAAGATCTCGGACGTGGCGATCTGACCAGCGGTCTGCTGGGCGATCCGGGTCGGGGGACGTTTCGGCTGATCAACAAGGAGCCGGGCGTGTTTGCCGGTCGCGAGCTGGCTGAGACCATTGTCGCTGAGTATGCCTCGGAAATCGCACTGGCATGGCAGCCCGCCGGCGTGGATGGCGCCGAGTTTGGTGATGAACACACGCCGCTTGTTGAGCTATCGGGTCAGGTGAATTCAATCCTCCCGCTCGAACGCGTTTTGCTGAATTTTCTGCAGCGACTCAGTGGTATCGCGACCAAGACGCGGCGTTTTGTGAACGCTGTGAAAGGGACGGACGCGGTCATACTCGACACTCGAAAGACAACACCGGGCTGGCGACATTTGGAGAAGTACGCGGTGCGTTGTGGTGGGGGGCAAAATCATCGCATGGGTTTGCACGATGCGGTTCTCATCAAAGACAACCATCTTGCCAGTCAACCGACCACGCAGACGTCAGCCGTGGTGTTCGATATGCTCAACCGCATCGGCAGCATCAACCCGCCGCCCAATTTCGTCGAGGTGGAAGCCGACACGCTTGACCAGGTCCGACAGTTGTTCAGTGTGGTGGGCATTGATGTGATATTGCTGGACAACTTTTCGCTCGCACATTTGCGCGAAGCCGTCGCGCTGCGGGCGTCGCTCAATCTGCAGGACAAGATCAAGCTCGAAGCGTCCGGTGGGGTAAATCTCGATACGGTGACGGACATCGCCAAAACGGGTGTGGATTACATTTCAGTCGGGGCCCTCACGCATTCCGCAACGGCAGTCGATCTTTCGTTGGAACGCATCGGCTAGCTGAATCTTATTGGGCGAATCAGTCCATTTGCTCTTCGAACATCCGGCAATAGCTTTCGTAACGCATTTCTGAAATCGCACCTTCGTCAACGGCTTGCATTACGGCGCACTTGATCTCGTGGCGGTGCGTGCAATCGGCGAATTTGCACTTGGGCACGTGTCCGGCGAATTCGACGAAGTGCATTTCGATTTCATTGATCGGAACGGCGGACAAGTCGAACGAACGCACACCTGGTGTGTCGGCAACAAAGCCGCCAAATGGCAGCTTGTAGAGCGTCGCAGTCGTGGTTGCGTGGCGTCCCTTATTGGTGTCGTCCGCCACTTCCGCAGTGCGCAGATTCAGTGAAGGATCGAGGGCGTTAAGCAGCGAACTCTTGCCAACACCGCTTTGCCCAGCCACCGCCGACGTCTTGTCGCGGAAAATCTCGCGCAGCTCGTCGACGCCATGCCCCGTGATGGTGCTTGTCGTGAGTGTTTGATAACCCAGGCCTTCGTACAAAGTCAGCATGCTCTTGGCCTCGTCATTCTCATCGAGGTCGATTTTGTTGCAGCAGATGACCGGAGTGATCTCGCCAGCGTGGGCGGCGACGATGTAACGATCGATCAGGTGCGGTTTGGGGCTGGGTTGCGATGCAGATGTCACCACGATGACCTGATCGACGTTGGCTACAATCGTTTGTACACGTTTGCCGCTGACTCTGGTCAGCATGCCCTTACGCGGCTCGACTTGTTCGATCACGCCTTCGTTGGCCACCGCTTCCTGGTCAGCTTCGATGGAGAACAACACGCGATCGCCTACGGTGACCGATTGCCGCTCCTTGATCAACCGAGTCCGCAGCACCCGCCGCACGGTGCAGGGCCAAACCCGCTCACCGTCATCGATCTCGGCGATCAACCCGCGCATCGCCACCACGACACCTTTGGAAAGATCTTGAGCCTTGGGGTCGTTCTCGATGATGGTCCGCTTACGTGACATCGACCCTTTGGAGATCACATTCTCATCAAGGACGGCATCCGCCGCCCGATCTTCATCGTCGCGATGGATACGGGTCCAGTCCTTGTCGCGGGCTGGCTTGCCGCGATTTCGGCGCAGCGATACCCGGACCTTCTTGCCAGACTTGCCATTGGGGTCTTTGTCGCGCTTGGCCATCAACCCATTATCGCGACTCAGCCAAAAGATAGTAGCGATTTTGATTCAAACGCGAATTTCGCGCGACTTGGTCCGTTGCGTGCGTTGGTTGGCACCTTTATATTGCGATCCATCTGACGGAGAATCGTATGGCCGAGGGATTCGCTGATAATCTCGTGCGCGGAATCGAACGGTGCGGGACGTGCGCCTGCGTCGGAATTGATCCGGTTTTGGAGCGATTGCCCGCATCATTGGGGGCGAGTGAAACCGCTGACCGAATGGTGTCGGCCAGAGTCTTGGAACGGTTTTCCAAAGGCGTGATCGATGCTGTCGCTGATCGTGTGCCTGTCGTCAAGCTGAACATCGCGTTCTTTGAACCATTCAGGGGAGCGGGGATTGACGCGTATTACGAATCTGTCCGCCATGCACACCAGCGAGGCCTGCTCGTAATCGGTGACATCAAGCGCAGCGACATCGGGCACTCCAGCGCGAGCTATGCAGCCGCCCATCTGATCGGCGATGGTCCCACCGATGATTCAATTCCCGACGCGGTGACGATCAGCGGATATTTGGGAATCGATGGCGTGGCACCATTCATTGAAGCAGCCAACACAACCGGGCGGGGCGTGTTCGTGCTGGTCCATACGAGCAACGCGTCGGCCAAGCAACTGCAGCACCTTCCGTTGGAACGTGGTGGCATGGTGGTGGAGGAAGTCGCTTCTCTTGTACACGAGTGGGGGCAATCGTCCGTCGGGGAGAGCGGATTCAGCGGCATCGGGGCAGTCGCAGCGCCGGGAAGTTTGGAGATTGCTCAAGGATTGCGAAAGCTCATGCCACAGGGGATTTTTCTTGTCCCCGGTTTCGGTGCGCAAGGGCGATCCGTTGAGCAGGTGGCTGCTTGTTTCGATGATCGTGGCATGGGAGCAATCGTCAATGCGTCTCGCAGCGTAATTTACGCACACGAAAATGCGGGTGACGAAGTTTCTGCATGGCAAGATTCGGTCGCGCATGCTTGCGATGAATTCGTGTCGGCGTTGACTGCGATTCACTACAACGTCTGAAACGTATCGCAAAGAAGATTGGTCAACTCAATGAACGATGGGCCCACTAATATTACTGACGTACAACTGAGTGGCGCGAGCGTCGTCGTCATGGGTCTTGGTCGATTCGGCGGTGGCG
>BQJS01000206.1 GCA_021604825.1 Phycisphaerae bacterium
CGGGTTTCTGCTTTCTGGACAAGAGTCTCAATGGCATGTCTTGCTCTCCAATTCAATCCGCCCGTTCAACGATCCGACATTTCGATCGCCGCCTACCCAATGGCCCGCCGCTTGGCATCGCGACAGAGTTTCTGGAACCGATCCAGCGACTCGTTTGCGGCTTGCTCGGTCGCACTCGGCATGTCTTTGTCTGCCGGAGCGCCCTGGTTGGCCGACTCTCTCGTAACCCCATACTGCGGTAGCAACTCGTCGGTCTGCTCGCTGATCGTGGTGATCTCCACGTCCAGATGCTTCTGCAACGATGCGAGTGACGACGAAGCAGCCTGCAATTCTTTCAACTTGACGTCCCATTCCGTCTGCGACAAAGCCAACTGCTCGCGTTGGGCGGCCAACTCCTGTCGCCCCGACTCGAGCTGATGGGCGATGCTCTCCAATTCGACGCGCCGCGCTTCGGTGGCTTTGCGTTCCTGATTGAACGCCTCCTGCTGAGCGGCAAATGCTTTCTGCTGCTCGGCAAGTTGCTGCTGTTGTGCGACAACGCTTTGTTCGACCTTCGCGACCTCTTGCTGCTTCAGGGCAATGCTTGACTTGGCCTCCTCGACGCTTGCGGATGCCTGCCCAATTTCCTTGCGGGCCTCTTCAAAGTCGAGGCGCTCTTTCTCGAGCGCCATCCGCTGCTCATCGACCTTCTGCATCGCAGCGCTGGCCGCCGACTCACGCTTGGTGAGTTCTTCAACCTGCTTGTCCAACTCTACGAGACGAACGTTGGCTTGCTCGTCGCGCTGGCGAAGTTCCTCCAACTGCGATTTCTGCGTCGAGGCCAGCTGCTCCGCCTGAGCCTTTAGACCTTCGTACTCCTTCTCGCGGGCATCGAGCTCGGCTTCACGCTTTTCGATCCGTTCGCACAGTGCGATCTGCTCTTGACCGAACGACGATCGTTCCGTATCGAGCTTTCGATACTCGTCGGCCAGCGCGACGCGGCACGATTCCAGCGCCTTGGCCCGAGCGTCGAGCAACTCACGAAGTCCGCGCATCGCGCCGACGACTTCCTGTCCCATCATTTCAATACGCTGGCTATCAAAATCGCCTGACGACGACTGATTGCCCTGGGCGTTCTGTTCGTTTTTGCTCTGTTCCACAGCTGTCCCCACAGTTCATCCCCCCTGCTTGGCCCCGACGTTCGACCGTTACTACTGCAACTCGTTGATCATTTCTCGAACACTCTTCTTGCCCCGTGAGAGTCGCCGTTTGATGCGAATCGACTTGGCCACTTTCGGATCGAGTTGGGCAAGCAAGGCTTCATCTTCTGCGTCCAGTTCCTCTTTTGACTTCTCAACTTTGACCGGTTTCTTCGCGACTCCATCCGCCGGTTTCGAGTCGTGCTGTTGTTCGTCTGACTTCGCTCCGCCGCCTGACTTTCGAGGCTTGGCTTTAAGACTCGGCTTCTTCGATTTCTTGCCACCGGGAAGCGAGATGATTCCCGACGCCGCTTCGGCTGGCGGTCCTGCTTCCACAACAGGCGCTTCAGCCCGAACTTTTGGAGGCGCTGCGTTGACAGTCGGCGCATCATTGGCAACGGGTGCGGTCGTTGCCGTATCTTCGACAGCACGTGGCGCAATTGGTTCGGCGCGAGACACCTGCGCCAACGCGGCACTGGCTTTGTCCATCGCGTCGACCCATGCCGCGATCTTTGAATCCAGATCGTTGATGGCGCGTTCGATTGCGGTGTCATCTTGCGACAACACTGCGATCGCTGGATTTTGCTCTGATCCATTCATGATTGCGTGCGTGTCCCTTTGAGCAGACAGTTCATCGCCGCGCGAATTTAATGCGTGCCGAGACCTGTCGCTCTGTCAAAATATACGTTTCGCTTTCGGCGAATGACGCCCTTAATTGTGGGGAATGTACTCGCGTCCAGTAACTCGCCGGATTCAGCCGAATCCTTACGCACTGGCATATTCACGTTCGGTCAAGATTGACAACGTCCACTCTGATGGCTACACCTTGCGGCGTGAACGCTCTAAAGATCGACTTACACACGCACATCCTCCCGGAAACCTGGCCCGATCTCGTCGAACGCTACGGGTACGAGGGCTTCGTTCGCCTGGACCATCACGAATCCTGCAAAGCCCGCATGATGATCGGCGACAAGTGTTTTCGGATCATCGACGACGACTGCTGGTCATCCAAGCGCAGAATCGCCGACTGTGACCGAACGGGCGTATCCGCTCAGGTACTCAGCACCGTTCCGGTCATGTTTAGTTATTGGGCCAAGCCGGCTGACACGCATGACCTGTCGCGGATCCTCAACGATCACATCGCTGGCGTGGTCCGAGAGAACCCATCGCGATTCGTGGGTCTCGGTACGCTGCCCATGCAAGCGCCCGACCTGGCCATCAAAGAGTTGGAACGATGCGTTAAGGAGTTGGGGCTCGCTGGCGTCCAAATCGGATCACACATCAACGACTGGAACCTCAACGAACCCGAACTATTTCCAGTGTTTGAGTGCGCCGCAGATTTGGGTGCCGCCGTCTTTGTTCATCCGTGGGATATGGCCGGCAAAGATCGGATGTCGCGCTACTGGTTGCCATGGCTCGTCGGCATGCCGGCTGAAACCTCGCTGGCGATTTGCTCGATGATCTTCGGCGGAATATTTGAACGACTTCCGAATTTAAAAGTCGCGTTCGCCCACGGTGGCGGTTCATTTCCGGCGACGATTGGACGAATCGAACACGGTTTTAATTGCCGCCCCGATCTGTGCGCCATAGATAACAACGTGAATCCGCGAGACTACCTCGGAAAGTTCTATTTCGATTCACTCGTCCATGATGCCGATGTGCTTCGCTATCTCATCCAACTCGCCGGGGCAAACCGCATCGCCCTCGGGTCGGACTACCCGTTCCCATTGGGCGAAGCGGAACCCGGCAAGCTCATCGAATCAATGACTGATCTTGATACCGAAACACGATCGCGCCTTTTGAGTGGTACCGCGTTGGAATTTCTAAGCTTGCAGGAAAGCAGGTTCACCAAGTCATAGTTGGCACTGGTTAGCCTATTCGCATTTGCATTCAATCTCGTTATCATTCTGCGATGCACGCCGAGCATATCCCAAGTACGGCTGACTTCTCGACCGACCGCAACTTTGCGGAGCGGATGGATGCGGCTGACACCTTGCGTCCGTTTCGCGAACAATTCTGCATACCCAAAACCGACGACGGCAACGAAGTCATTTACTTAGCCGGTAATTCGTTGGGTTTGCTACCGAAAACTGTCGCACCGATCGTTGAGCGAGAGCTCGAGGATTGGGGGAGGTTGGCGGTCGACGCGCACTTTGACGGACGCCAGCCTTGGTATGGCTATCACGAGCAATTTCGTGAATCCGCAGCAAGAATCGTTGGTGCCCTTCCGACCGAAGTGGTGCTGATGAACAGCCTGACCGTCAATCTGCATCTGATGATGGTTTCGTTCTACCGCCCCACTGTCGAGCGATTCAAGATCATTACCGATTGGCCGTCATTCCCGTCGGACATTTACGCGGTCGATTCTCAAATCCGTCATCATGGTTTCGACCCAGGGCAGGCGTTCATCAAAGTTGGCCCGCGCGATGGTGAACACGTCATCAACATGGATGATTTGGCAGCACAGATCGAAGCGCACGGTTCGCAAGCCGCACTGGTCATGGTCAGTGGCGTCAACTACTACACGGGTCAATTCTATGATCTCAAAAGGCTCACGGACGCAGCCCACCGCGCCGGTTGCATGATTGGAATTGATCTGGCCCATGCGGCTGGCAATGTTCCTCTTTCGCTCCATGAGTGGGACGTCGATTTCGCGGTGTGGTGCAATTACAAATATCTCAACAGCGGCCCTGGAACCGTGGGTGGGTGTTTCGTTCACGAGCGGCATGCCAAGAATCAAGAGTTGAATCGTTTCGCCGGCTGGTGGGGGAATGATCCGAAGCGGCGATTCATAATGCACCTTCAACCCGAGTTCGTTCCAATGCCGAAGGCGGACGGATGGCAAGTGAGCAATCCACCGATCTTGGCGATGGCTGCGATACGCGGCTCGTACGACTTGTTCGATCAAACGACAATTGCCACACTGCGCGAGAAATCGCAACGGTTGACTGGCTACCTGGAATTCTTGATCGACGAGCAAGGGCAGGACCGCTTTGAATTGATCACACCGCGCGATCCCAATCAGCGAGGTTGCCAGTTATCAATCTTGGCCAAGGATCGACCCAAGGCGTTGTTCGACGCCCTGCATAAGGCAAATGCCGTCGGTGATTTTCGCGAACCGAACGTAATTCGCATTGCTCCGGTGCCCATGTACAACTCATTCATGGACGTGTGGCGATTCGCTCAGATACTGGTCCAAGCCGGAGGCGGCGATCTCGATGGCTGATGTGCAAACGGGCCAACACGTTACGATCGTAGGCGCGGGCTTGGCAGGCGCTTTACTGGCTACCCGCTTGGGGCAAGCAGGTTTCAACGTCAACGTATACGAATCGCGTTCCGATCCGCGCGGCAAAGACTTGGTCGCGGGAAGGTCGATCAACCTTGCGATTTCGGCAAGAGGCTTTCACGCGCTGGGGCAGATCGGATTGACCGAGACAATTCTCGAATTATCCACCCCAATGCGAGGCCGCATGATGCATTCGGTCGACGGCCAACTTCAATTTCAACCTTACAGCGCGCATTCGGAGGATGTCATTCACTCCGTTTCGCGAGCGGAATTAAACATGGCGCTGATCGCGGCCGCCGATAGGGTCCCCAATGTAGAATTCCATTTCGATCACAAGTGCGTCGATACCGATCTCGACCGTGGCAGCGCTTCGTTTTTCGATCGCCTCAGCCAAAAGACTGTACACAGCCAAGACGGATTGGTTATTGGGTGCGACGGTGCTTACTCGGCGGTACGCAAGCGGATGCAACGCCTCGACCGTTTTGATTACAGCCAGTCCTATCTCAAACACGGCTACAAAGAACTGTGCATTCCCGCCAAGCCCGACGGAACTCACGCCCTCGAACCGAACGCCCTTCACATTTGGCCGCGGCAATCGTTCATGATGATTGCACTACCCAACTTGGACGGGTCATTTACATGCACACTGTTTCTGGCGTTCGAGAGTGAGAACGGCCCGGCGTTTTCCAAGCTTGGCGATGAAGCGCAGGTCAACGCTTTTTTCGACGCTCAATTCCCCGACGCCAAGAAGATCATGCCAACGTTGATCGACGATTTCTTCGAGAATCCAACGTCGGCATTGGTGACGGTTCGTTGCGGACCATGGTTCTATGAGGACAAGGTGACGCTCGTCGGCGACGCCTGCCACGCAGTTGTTCCGTTCTATGGCCAAGGTGCCAACGCTGCGTTCGGTGACTGTACCGCGTTGGGCGATCTGATGATCGAACAATCAGCAAACGGACGATCGACTTCCGCAGCAACACTACGCGAGTATTTTGATCGTCGAAAAATCCATACCGACACGTTGGCCGACCTCGCCGTCTTGAACTTTGTAGAAATGCGTGACCACACCGGATCGCAACTATTCTTGATGAAGAAAAAATTGGAACAGACGCTACATAGACTGTTTCCGAAATCGTTCCTGCCATTGTATTCCATGGTTTCGTTCTCATGCGTGCCGTATCACGACGCCGTTCAGCGAGCGAAACGACAATGGCGATTCGTCCGGCGAGTGGCATTGGTTACCATTGTTGCGGTGATCGCGTTGGTCGTTTGGATCGTGATATTCCGGTCTTAGCGTAAGTCTAAACTCGAATTGCGTGGAAATCGATCATGTCGCTAAATTACTCAGAATACCTAAAAATCGACCAGCTTCTCGACTTGCAGAAAGTTCGTTCCGACCCACCGGAACACGACGAGATGCTCTTCGTCATCATCCATCAAGTCTATGAGCTCTGGTTCAAACAACTCATTCACGAATTTGAACTCTTAAAACAGGAGTTTCGCGACAACGATTTGTACGGCGCGATCCACCGCTTTCAACGCGCCCGCACCATTATGAAAACGCTCGTGTCGCAGCTCGATATTCTCGAAACGATGACGCCGATGTCATTCGCCAGTTTCCGAGATCGATTGGAGGAAGCGTCCGGTTTTCAATCCGTACAGTTTCGCGAAATGGAATTCTTGCTGGGTTATAAGCGAGCCAAGACGTTGGAGTTCGTGCCTCCGCAATCGCCCGCAAGAGCTGTTCTGAAAAAGCGGTTGAAAGAACCAA
Organism: Phycisphaerae bacterium; assembly: GCA_021604825.1. The sequence continues at coordinate 6,239 of BQJS01000206.1, forward strand.
CGGTTGTCGATTGTTTTTACGAGTTTCTCGCCCACCACGGCGTGACGATCCCCGAAGAACTAAAGAATCGGGATCTCACTCAACCAACCGAACCGAACGAAATCATTCAGCAAGGCATCTCGCGCCTTTACCGAGAAAAGCCTCAGCTGGCGATCCTGTTTGAACAAATGGTCGATTACGATGAAGGCCAGCAGGAGTGGCGCTACCGTCATGTCAAGATGGTTGAACGCACCATCGGCAACAAGCAGGGAACCGGCGGATCGTTGGGCGTGGCGTTCTTGAAGCAATCACTCTTCAAATCGATATTTCCAGACCTTTGGGCTGTTCGTCACGAATTCTAGTATCGAAAAGTGGTCAACATGATCTACGACATTTCTCCCGCCATCACGGATCAACTCGCGGTTTGGCCTGGGGACACACCGCCGTCGCGCGAAGTTTTGTGCGACATGGCCAACGGTGACAATCTCACGCTTTCGTCTTTGCGGGCTACGGTACATCTCGGCGCCCACGCCGACGCCCCCAGCCACTATGGCGAGAATGCCCGGACGATCGAAGATCAACCGCTGGACTTGTATGTCGGCCCGTGCGAGGTGATTCACGTTTCGGCGAAATCGGGCACTCGTATTGGCGTGGAGATTCTTCCCGACAAACTTAAAGCACCGCGATTGCTCTTGGCCACGGAATCCTACCCGGATCCCAACCGCTTCAACGAAGACTTCGCCGCATTGGAGCCTGCGCTCATCGACGAGATCAGCCGACAGGGCGTCAAGTTGGTCGGCATCGACACGCCCAGCGTCGATCTGTTTTCATCGAAGGATCTGCCAGCCCACAAGGTATGCCTGCGTAACGACGTGAGCATTCTGGAAGGGCTGCGGCTGGCAGAGGTACCTGACGGCGTGTACGAGTTGATTGCGCTGCCGCTGAAGCTCGTGGGGTTTGATGCCAGTCCGGTGCGGGCCATCTTGCGAACTCTTGATAGAGACTGATCTTGGGTTGCAGGCTTCACAATTGACGTTCAGGCTGAAGCTGCCTCGAAACAATATCGTTTCAGTTGATGCCGATTCAAGTGCCTAATATAGTAATGGTGTAGATACACGAATCTGACAGCGTGACGGTTCCGCTCCGTTGCGCTTGGAGTGCCAGCGATGAATCAAAACCAGAGAATCAGACGGTCACGCGTCGGCGTCAAACTGTTGGGGCTGTTGGCTGCTGTCATGATCACGCAAGCAGTGGTTCCTGCGGCGCTTGCTGACGACACGCTGGCTTACCGTCGGCAGTTTCAGGCGCTCGATCCTTCCGATGTTGCTGGACACATGAATCTGGCCAAGTGGTGTCGCGAACAAGAGGCATGGGAGTTGCTGGAGAAGCAATGCGATTATCTTTTACGTCTGGAACCGGACCACGCGATGGCCAAGGTGTATCGCGAACTTGCCCGGAGCAAGAACAACAGCACACCCGACGACAACTCCAGCGCATCCGGTCCGAACACAACGAGCGGGCCTGGCAATCGCAAACCGAGTACACCGATTCGCGAACTAACGAATGAAGAGATTCAAATTCTACGGCGTAGCGAATTGGCGCTGAATCGCCCGGAACGGGTACCGGTTAACTTTAAAAATCGGGTCCTCGATCGATTCTGGAACTATCTGTCGATGCGCGAGAATCTGGGGCCGAGAGATCGTGCGACATTCAATCGATTGCGGCCAGCCACCCGGAAGGCTCAATTTATCCTTGGCAAGATCCAAAGTTACGAGCGGGCGAGTTTGGAGGATTCGCCATTTGTGGATGAATTCTCGAAAGATATCGAAATTGAAGACGACCCGGCGATGTTTCGTGCGTTCAAAAGTCCGCGCGTCTCCGGTGTGATTCTTAGTTCGTGCGCGACAGCCCGATGCCATGGCGGACGTGATGCGGGCGACTTCATGTTGTTCAACGAGCGGGTCATGAACGACAGGTTGCACTACGCGAATTACATGGCGCTAAACGAATACGAGAAGGACGGCGAACGACTCATCAACCGCGACAATCCGCAACGCAGCCTGCTCCTCATCTTTGGTCAGCCCCAAACCACTGGACCGGGAAGTGACCATCCTACGGAGGTCGACGTCGTTTTCCCCAATGCCAGAAACACCAAATACCGAAACTTGTTAAGTTGGATCGCAAGCCTCGACGTCATCCAACCGGATTATGGATTTTCACTAGACGAACCTGCGAAGACCAGCAAGGGTTCAAAGCCTTAGTCCCATCAACTGGTTTTCTTGAAAGCAGGCCCTTCGTTGTCA
>BQJS01000207.1 GCA_021604825.1 Phycisphaerae bacterium
CAAATCATGGGCAATCCAGATCGGTTGATCGCCAAACGATTCACAAATCTGGTCCGATGTTTTTGCAAACTGGCGAAAATTTTGCACGTCTTCCAAGTTGTCGTAGCAGCCCATCAAAATGGCATGGGTCTCATGCAGGCTGTAGACGCAGCAATTCGTATCGCCGCCGAATGCAATCGTGGGTGAACGAACCGCAAAGGGCAGTTCAATCATCGAGGCAGGTTGTTGCGGAGCACCCGAACTGTTTCGCGAACCAGATGGTGATTCACGTTGGACGATCATTTGAATCTCGCACGCGATGCCGCCGCGATCGTATCGGCTGCGGAACCAGGCGAAGTGCGCTCCATGTTGATGACCAGATCGTATTGATACAGATCTTCCGGATCGACATTAAAGTGCGACCGAATGAACTGATCTCGTTTCTCGTCCGTTTCGTGCAAAATTGTGCTGGCTCGCTTGACGCTGATCTCACTCTTCGACGTGAGACGCGTGACGCGAAAATCAATCGGGGCAACGATCCGCACGCGTAATCCACAAGCGTTCGGTAAAATCAAGCTTGCGCCGCGCCCCAAGATGACCGCCGAACCTTGCCGGACCACGGCGAGTATGGTCTTACTGAGCTGGCTGAAATAGTCATTACGGGGGAGTTCATTCGCAAAAAGGGATTGGGCAAATTCGTGGACCCAGTTCCGATCGTTTTCGTCCATGGACTCATAAAGATTCTTGCGGACCGTGTCATCTTCGGCCATCACTTGAAGGATGTTTCGATCGAAGACTGGCCACGATAGGCGCTCGCCCAACAACGCAGCCACCTCGCCTCCACCGCTCCCGGCTTGGCGGGAAATCGTGATGAAATGATGGACGACCTGCTCGCGCGATGCTGGCTCATCAACTTGCTGCGACTTGGCGAGTTCCCAGTTGCGCATCTGCCTCTCCACGAGCCGGGACAATGGTGTGCTCGATGGCGCAGTCATTTTAGGATCTCCTATGCCTGGACGACCCCGTCAAAAAAGGATCTCCAGCGAATAAATGCCCTGATTGCAGTGCGACTCATGGTGGCCGCCCAGCTTCCTGAAGAGGTGCATCATTTGTGCGTTGTTCGAGAGCACTTCAGCTTCAAATCCCTTGATTCCCTTGGACTTGGCGATTTCAGCCAAACGCGTGATGAGCGTGCTCCCGATGCCGCGCTTCTGGAATTCATCGGCGACGGCAAACTCCGCCTCTGCAAGACCCGATTTGGGATCTAGCACGTATCGGGCCATTCCAACGATTCGCTCCGAATCCATCTCACCGACGCAGGCCACCAATGCCATCGAATTGTGATAATCCACGGCGCATAGGTTTTGTAGCGAGGCGTGCGGCACCGATTGGGTGTAGGCGAAGAAACGCTGATAAAGAGATTCGTCGCTCATGGAGTAGAAAAGGTCGTGCATTTGGTCCTCATCGCTGAGACGCACGGGCCGGATCAGGATATGCGCACCCGAACGATCTTTAAAACACGCCTCCAGATCTTGAGGGTAAATGGGCATGGACAACGGTGCTTCGGTCTGGTCCAGATAAACGTACTTGTGCTGCTTTGCCTCGGCCAACAACCACGGACGGAACTTGGGATGTGCGATTTCAATCAACGCCATCGCCCTTTCGCGCACCGTTTTGCCGTGTAGCGACGCGATACCCCATTCCGTCACCACATAGTGAACGTCACCCCGAGTGGTCACCACGCCTCCACCACGCTGAAGTCGCGGTTTAATACGCGACACGGTTCCACCCTTTGCCGTCGAAGGCAACGCGATGATCGGTTTACCACCCTTGCTTCGGGCTGCCCCACGGATGAAGTCCACCTGTCCACCGATGCCGCTGTAGAATCGCGCCCCGATCGAATCGGAGCACACTTGACCAGTCAGATCGACTTCGACGGCCGTATTGATCGCCACCATCTTGTCGATCTTTCCGATCACGTACGGGTCATTCGTGTAGTCGCTGGGATAACACTCGATATCGTCACGTTCGCGCACAAAGTCATAAAGTCGTGTACTACCCAGCATGAAACTGGTCACCGACTTGCCTTGATGGGTCTTCTTAAAGCGATTGTTGATGACGCCCTGTTCAATCAGGTCGACAAACCCATCGCTCATCATTTCGGTGTGGACGCCAAGATCCTTCTTGTCCTTGAGCATCGCCAGCGCCGCGTCTGGAATCGCGCCGATTCCGGCTTGAATGGTGGAACCATTCTCGACAAGTTTGGCAATATTCTTACCGATTCTTCGGTTCTCCGGCGTAATTGGCCGCGAGGGCAATTCGGGAATCGGATGGTCGCCCAGAACGAAATAGTCGATGTCTTTGACTGGAATACACGAATCACCGTAGGTAAACGGCATTTGTGGGTTCACTTGGGCGATGATCATGTTGGCCGACTCAGCGGCTGCTTTGACGACGTCCACCGCAACTCCGAGGCTACACATGCCCTCCCTGGGTGGCGCAACCTGAATCATCGCCACGCCAATCGGCATCTGGCCATCCTTGAACATCCGCGGAATCTCAGACAGAAAAATCGGGGTGTAGTCAGCCAATCCCGATTCAACCGCCTGTCGCACATTGCCCCCAATGAAAAGCGCGTTGTGGCGAAATCTGGATGCATGCTTCTCGACGGCATACGGCGCAGGCCCCTGGGTCAGGATCGAAACCACTTCGTGGTCCACAAAATACTCTGGATGCGTATCCATCGCTTCTATCAAGGTCAACGGTGCAGCAGCCCCAGACCCGATGAAAATGCGAGTGCCTCGTACGATGTGCCTGAATGCCTCGGCGACCGAAACGCATTTGATTTCGCGGGTCCATGCCTGTGGTTTTTCTTCAACGCAACTTTTCATGTCTTTGTCCTGTGTGGTTCTTCTGATTCCAACAATATGAGCCCGGCTTGTCGCAACCGCTTCTCGACCGCCGGTTTGTCGTGTGTGCCCACGCGTAAGTGAAGCGATGGTTCGTTGCGGCCATCTCTGGACCGGGCGACCACCGCGCCATGCAGCGTGCCGTCGGAGCGACTCAGCGCTTCAAAGGCCGTGGCGAGGTTTCCAAACAAATCCGGCAACGCAACTTCGACGTTGGTTCCACTATGATCGAGCCCCAACATCGCCGACATCGCCTTCAATAAGTCATGTCGGGTAATGATTCCTACAAGTTGATTCGACAGAACGACGGGCATCGCCCCAAACCGATGCTCGCAAAACTGCTTCAAGACGTCCGAAAGGGAATCGTCGGGTCGCACCGTAATCGGATCGTCCGTCATGACTTCCTGAACTTGGAGTTTCAAGCGAATTGTGTGGTCGTATCCCACAGCTGATCGGATGTCGCGGTCGGTGATGATCCCCACCAAACGCTGGGACTCGTCAAGCACGGGCAACTGATGCACAGATTTCGCGTGTGCAACCTCTTCCGCTTCGGAGAGCAGGTCTGTTTCCAAAACGACCACTGGATCGCTGGTCATATAGTCAGCTACGTACATGGCTGAGGTCCTCCTCGTGAGGATTCCGAAATTCACTTCGCTTGGCGCTTAAACCCGGGGCACGATCCGTACCAATCAAGCCAAACCCTCACAGATTTTGGTTCAGCGACACATCGTTGAGATTGTGACCGGACCCATTTGAAAGGGCGAGATTCGTACGGGCATAATCCACAATACCTGCGGCAAATGCCACAAAAGCCCGTGTGCCAATCCCCCGTTTCCGCCGATTTTTGGACCAAACAACTTGGGCACGCGCCATGCCCTGAGCTTTCAGACATGACTTTTCCACCAGCATCGACAACAAGTCTCGCCTCCAACGCACTGGACCGCCCGCTCAAGCGGGTTTTGTTCCGATTCTGCCCGGTGTACGATGCCCGCATGGACACAACAGCATTTGAATTAATGAAACAATACCTCGGTTTCACGCACGCAGACGCCCGCAATCTGGTGGCGCTGAAGAAAGACATCGAACCCATTCTCCCTGGGGTCATATCCCGCTTTTATGAGGTACTGACGGCCCACCAAGAAACCCGCGAAGTTTTCACGGACGAAAAGCAAATCGAGCGGCAAAAGCGGTCATTTGGCCGGTGGTTGTCGCAGTTATTCTGCGGGGACTACGGGATCGCGTACTTTGAGCAGCGGACCGCAATCGGACGAACCCATTCTGATATCAATCTGCCCCAACATTTCATGATCGGAGGCATGGATGTTGTGTGGCAGGGGCTTGAAGAGGGGATTTTGCAAGCCGACATTCCCGACAGCTTGGCCAAAATCCAATCGCTGCACAAATTGCTGATGCTCGAGCTGGCCGTCATGCTGGGCACTTACAAGGACAGCTACTCCGAGGTCATCCGTGATCGCGAGCGGTTGGCTGTCGAGGAGAAATTGACGCGAGCAGAACACCTCGCGCAAATCGGCCAACTGGCTGCGTCGCTCGCCCATGAGATCAAGAATCCGCTCGCCGGCATTAGCGGTGCGATTCAGGTCATTCGCGACGGACTGGTGAGCGATGATTCGCGCATCCCGATCCTTGCGGAAGTACTCACCCAGATCAATCGGCTGGACTCCACAGTCAAAGACCTCTTGGTTTACGCCCGCCCAAAGCCGCCGCAGATGTCACCGTGCTGCCTCAATCATATTCTCAACCGCGTGCTGCAAGTGCTGGAGGAAGAGCCCGCGCTGGAAGACATTCGCATCGAGCGCATTCGGTGTGACGAAGACATGGAAGTGGTTGCAGACCCCGCGCAACTTGAACAGTTGGCATTTAATCTGCTCATCAATGCGGCGCAGGCCTCGACGCCTGGCAACATGATTCGCGTCGATACCAAGCGATTGGGACGCTGGGTCAAGCTGACCATTCAAGACTTCGGTAGTGGCATGGAACCCGAAACCCGCGATCGCGCATTTGAACCATTCTACACCACAAAATCCAAAGGGACGGGACTGGGATTGCCAATCTGCAAAAAAATCATCGAAGCCAATGGCGGGCACATCCGACTGGAGAGCGTCGTCAACAAGGGGAGCAAGGTTATCGTTGAACTGCCTGCATACATAGATGAATTGAAGGGGGCCGATTCGTGTTGACGCCGCGCATACTAATCGTTGAAGACGAAAGCTTGATTCGCTGGTCGCTGCGCCAAAAGTTCGAGGAGCGCAGCTGCCGCGTCACCGAAGCAGAAAACGGTGCGGAAGCGGTCGAAGCCATCGAATCAAACATGTTTGATTTGATCATGCTGGATTATAAGCTTCCCGACACCACCGGCCTCGATATCCTCCGCCGCCTCAAAGAGACAGACGGTGACACCGTGGTCATCATGATGACGGCGTTCAGCAACGTTGAGCACGCTGTGGAAGCGATCAAGCTCGGGGCGTACGACTACATCGCCAAACCATTTCAGATGGATGAGCTGCTTTTCACTGTCGGAAAAGCCCTCGAAACCACGCAATTGCGCCGCGAAGTCCGCGAGTTGCGTCATCACTTACAGCACCGATATGGATTCGATCGAATCATCGGCAAGCATCCAACGATGCAGAGCATGTTCGACACCATCTCCGATGTGGCTGGCAGCGGTGCATCAACAATTTTTCTCACGGGCGAAACGGGAACCGGCAAGGACTTGGTGGCTCGGATCATTCACTACAATTCGGATCGGGCGCCGAATCCGTTCATGAACATCACCTGCACCGCTCTATCCGAAACCCTGCTTGAGAGCGAGTTGTTTGGTCACGAAAAAGGGGCCTTCACCGACGCCAAGCACGCCAAGAAGGGCCTCCTCGAACTCGCCGACGGTGGCACCGTGTTTCTCGACGAAGTCGGTGACATGCCCCCAGCACTACAAGCCAAACTGTTGCGATTCCTGGAAGAACGCGTATTTCGGCGCGTCGGTGGCACCGAAGAAATTTCCGTCAATGTCCGGGTCATCAGCGCCACCAACCGTGACCTTGATGCGGCTGTCGAAGAAGGCAAATTCCGACGCGACTTGCTGTTTCGGTTGAACGTCATCCCGATTCAATTGCCACCACTGCGCGATCGGGGCGAGGACATTTGCCTGCTCGTCGATCACTTTGTCGCCCTCTTTACGCGCGAGTTCCGCAAGAACATCACCAAGGTCGAAGACAGCGCTTACAAGAAAATCAGCGCCTACCATTGGCCGGGCAACGTTCGCGAACTTCGCAACGCCTGCGAACGGGCAGTGCTACTCGGCAAAGGCGAGACACTCGCACCCGAAGACATGGTCCTGGGTCGCAACAATCAATTGGGACAAGGAGATTTGCTGGCCAACTTCCAACTACCGCCAGACGGCATCGATTTGTTTGTGCTGGAAGAACACCTACTGCGAAAGGCCTTGGAGCGCACCAAGCAAAATCAATCGCAGGCCGCGAAGCTCTTGAGCCTGTCGCGCGATGCGTTCCGCTATCGGCTCGAAAAACACGGGATCACGTAGCACAACCGTATAACCAGAATCGACAGCACAGATGTGCCACTGCTCTGTGAGCAGTGCCAAGCACTACTGGGCAGTCATAGCCGGCCCGACGACTTGTATCTCCGCAATCGCAAGGAGCAAGCCGATCAGCGTTAGCACACCGATCAATGTCCCCACACCGTAAATGGTTTTGATCCCATCGTGCATTTCGATCTTGCGGCCGGTACGTTTGGCCCAACGGCTGACAATGAAATTGCAAACCCATCGCCATTGAAGAATCAAATGCAGCAGCGTCAGCAACGTGAAAAGCATCAGCGAACCGAATGACACCAGCGACCAGGCGTTGTAGTCCAGCCGCCAAACACTCCACCCGCCCGCCTCGGTGCCTTTGGGAAAAATGAACTGAACCAAGGTCGCCGCCCAAAGATGTGCCACGAATGCGATGAATAAGAAAACATCTACGAGGAAGTGAAACGCGGGTCGGGTCATCAAGTCAGTCCTGCTACAAATAATCGATTGCGCCAGTCAGCAACAATCGTTCGACTAGGAAACAAATTCATCCGTTGGAACAAGTCGCGCACCCGCGACCGGATGACTTTCGGGGTCGCAGCAAGGCTCGTCTTTCGGAACACCACGCCAAATCGTTGCCAACCCCAACACGATCACAAAGCAGCTGGCCAACCGGTGCAAACGAATACGACTGGCTTGGCTCATCACCGCGCTACCGCAACCCAAAACAGTCAGCGCCGGAACCGTACCCACGCCAAAAAGCACCATCCCCAACCAACCGCGAGCCGGATCGCCGGACTTCATCGCCAACGCCAGGAATATATACACCAATCCGCAAGGCAAAAATCCGGTGAACACCCCAGCCAAAAACGAAGCGGCGTATCCGTTGCCTTTGAGAAAATGCCCGAGCATCTTGCCGCCAAATCCGATGCACGCCGACCCTTCGGTCTTGAACCGAAACACGCCCAAGTTGTTCAGGCCAATGCCAACCATCATGATGCCCGCGATGATGGCGAGCCAATTCTGAGCGTCGACCAATGGCAAATTCAAGGAAGCCAATCGCGCCCCAGCCAAACCAGCCATCGCACCCAAGAACCCATAGGTAAAGATGCGTCCCCCGCCATAGCAAAGCTGACGGATTAACGTCGCCGAAAACCGCTGCTTCGACGCGCCGATCGTGACGACAAACCCACCGCACATCCCGATGCAATGGCCGGAACCCAGCAAACCGCCTACCAACATGGCAATCAGATCCACCGCATCACCCCGCGATCGCCAATCGATTGGCATCTGACGTTTGATCGGTTGTCGTCATCGACTCACCCAGAGGGATCTTTCCCAATCGCATCGAGTTGGCCACCACCAGCAAACTGCTCACGAGCATCGCGACGGCCGCACTGACCGGCCCCAATCGCCCCGTCGCAGCCAAGCCCAATCCGCCAACGTTGTAAGCAAACGCCCAAAACAAATTCTGCTTGATTACCTTAACCGTCGCCTTCGAGAGGTCAAACAAGAACGGGATTGCGGCTAAGTCGTTCGACATCAGACAAGCGTCAGCCGACTCGCGACTGACGTCGGCACCGCAACCCATGGCGATTCCCACGGTCGCGGTCGCCAATGCCGGCGCATCATTGATTCCATCGCCCACCATCGCGACGAGGCGTCCAGTTTGCCGAGTGTCTTCAACGTATTTCGTTTTATCCGAAGGCAGCAACCCCGCATGAACCGCGACGCCCAGCTCAGATTGCATGCGCTTGCCGTGACCTTGATGGTCACCGGTGAGAACACCCAATTCAAGACCTGACTTACTCAGAAACTCGAGCGTCCCTTTCGCCCCCGAGCGCAGATCTTCGCTGAACGTAAACACGCCCTGAACCGCGCCCGACCAACCGACGCACGTCAGCGACGCCCCGGAATCCTGCGCTTTGTTGATACATTCGGTAAGGACTGGATCGGCTGCGAGGCCACCAGCTTGCATATAGGAGGCGCTGCCCAGCAAGATGGTGACGCCATC
>BQJS01000208.1 GCA_021604825.1 Phycisphaerae bacterium
TATTCATCGAGGCCACCCGCATGCCGGGACGTGGAACGATGACCTTGACAGGTCAAGTTGGCGACGTCATGCGCGAAAGCGCCCAAGCCGCCCACACGCTGATCCGCGCTCGGGCACGGAAGTTGCGCGTCAGCCTCCGCGACATTTTCGAAACCGACCTGCACGTTCACTTGCCAGCCGGCGCTGTCCCCAAGGACGGCCCATCCGCAGGCACAGCAATGCTCGTCGCGATGATCTCGTGTCTCAAGAAAAAGTCGATCGACCCGCGCGTCGCGTTCACCGGCGAAATCACATTGCGGGGCGCGGTCCTTCCCGTCGGCGGCATCAAGGAGAAATTCCTGGGTGCCCACCGTGCAGGCATTCGCAAGATCATCCTGCCCAAAGCCAACATGAAGGACCTCGGCGAATTGCCCGATGACGTCCGCAAAGAGATGACGTTTGTACCCGTCACCCACATCGACGAAGTCATCGCAGAGGCATTCAAGAAGGTCAAGGCGAAACGCAAGGTCAGTGCGGTCAAGAAGAAAGTCGCCAAGAAAAAACCTGCGACGAAGTCCAAAAAGAAAAAATCGCCGACCAAAAAGAAACCAGCCATCAAAAAGACCCGCAAAGTCAAGAGGGCCAAAACTGCAGTGAAGAAAAAGGTCCGCAAGAAATCGACGGCAAAGAAAACGTCGAAAACGAAGAAGAAGACCCGAAAGAAATCGAGACGCCGCGCAGCCAAATAGTCCCCTGAACCGAATCGCAGTCCACGCGATCTGCCCTAAACCGTGGGCGATACGCCTTGTCGCGTTTCACGAGGCGACGCTTCGACCGTCCCAATCACCCCAACTGGCATCGCCGATGAAGCTCCCCATACACAACGCCCCGCTCGAAACGCAATCGCTATTGGGCGTGACGCAAGCGGACCTCGAAGCGAAGTTTGAGCAATGGGGGGAGAAGAAGTTTCGCGCCAAGCAGGTCATCGAATGGATCTATCAACATCAGGTCGCCTCGATCGACGAAATGACGAACCTCTCAAAACCGCTGCGTGAAAAACTCGCCGGTGCGTTTCATCTGTTCGAAGGGCAAGTGGTCACCGAGTCTGTCGCCACAGACGGCACCCGAAAGCTCTTGCTGTCGTGGTCGGATGGCCAAACCACCGAATGCGTACTGATTCCCGGCGACAATCGCCGCACCGCGTGTATTTCAACACAGGTTGGTTGCCCCGTCGGATGCAAGTTCTGCGCAAGCGGGTTGGACGGAGTGAAACGTAATTTAAATGCTGGCCAAATCGTCGAACAGGTCATGCGTCTAAAGCGGCTCTGCGAACCGGAACACCGTTTGTCGAACGTGGTCTTCATGGGTTTGGGCGAACCGCTGGCCAATTATGACAACACGATCGCCGCACTTCGACTCATCAACGGTTCCGTCGGCATCGGTGCCCGCAAGATCACATTAAGCACCGTCGGTCTGCCCAAGCAAATGCGACGCCTCGCCGACGAGCAATTGCAATTCACACTGGCACTCTCGCTGCACGCCCCCACCGACGAACTTCGCCAACAATTGATCCCCTGGGCCGAAGGCGTCACCATCGCAGAACTTGTCAGTGCCGCTCAACATTACTTCGAGCGTACCGGCCGCGAAATCACGTTGGAATACGTACTGTTGGCCGACGTCAACGATTCACCCGAACATGCCAAACAAGTCGCCAAGATTTGCAGGAAGATGCGTGCCAACGTCAATCTAATTCTATATAACCCGGTCCCCGACCTACCTTACCGCCGCCCCACCGACGCAACCGCCCGACAGTTCCTGATGACGATGAATGACAACGGCGCAAACGCTCATTTGCGACCCAGTCGAGGATTGGACATCGACAGCGCCTGCGGACAACTACGCCGCCGCAACGAGCAAGAAACGCAGGCGACGTGATCCCAGAGGGAATCACCGATATCACCAAGAGCGCGTCGTCACTTATTGATCAATCGAGGTTTGTTTCTGCTTCGGTTGCTCTGATCGCGATGACGCGTTGGTCTGTGTATGTTTGGCCGAACATGTCCGTCGTGCGAACGTGAATCAGATGACTGCCCAACGGTGCGTCGGCTGGCAGGTTGGCCGTCCAGATGTGCTCCGACTTGATGACCTTTGGCATTTTTCTCGCAAGATCGCCAAGTTTGGCTTCGCGTTTTTTCATGTCGAGATAGTACGGATCGTCGCGATCAACCTGGGTCATTGGCGTCCATTCACCGGTTCCACCGAAACGCATTTCAACCTTCGAGCGCACCGACCCCGCGAACACATTGACGACAACTTCCGTCGCACCAGCCAGCGCCGCCGTAACTTCATTGGGCGCGTAGATGGTCATCTGATGATCCTGTGGGCGACGGGCGGCTTTGAAGCGTATGGAGTAATCGTTTCCATCAAATGTCACGATTGAATAACCGTTGGGCGCCCCGTCGCGCATCGTCGTATGCGGAATGTTTTCTTCATCCAGTTCGCCATTCCACCAGCTTCCGCATGTCGTCGCGTTGACAAAATGGTGGTGCCCGTCGTGGTGGGGATGCTTGTCTTCATTGCTGAAGAAATGATGATGTTGAACGTGGCGGTGGGCTGACATGCTGAACGTGTGGGGTCGATCCTCCAGCAACGCTAGCAGTTCTTCCCGATCTCTCACGTGCCCCAGCGGTATATGCATCATCAGTACCACCAGCCGATCCTTCGGCACCGTCGCCAGGTCGTTCGCAACAAATTTCAACTGACGCTCGCCAAGTTCACCGCGATAACCGCCCTTCTCGCGTTTCAGTTCCTCGGCGGTCATCCAGTGAACATCGTCCAGCACGATGAAGTGAACCTTACCCCAATTGAACGCATAACTCGAAGGCCCATAGACGCGTTCGTATGTCTCATCGGAGTACTTGTCTTCCGACGCGTCGAAGTTGATATCGTGGTTACCGATGACGCTGTACCAAGGCAAGCCCACGTGGCCAATCACTTCGTTTAGCGGCTGAAACAAATCGAGATTGTTGCTGACCAGATCGCCAAGCGACACACCAAACGAAGCGTCATATCCGACCAACTCTTCGACGATGTCGTGGGCAAGATAGTAAATGTGTTGCTTGGATTCCGGCTGCGTATCGCCAAACAAAATCGCCCGAAAGCGCTTGGGTTCGTGCTGCCGCTGAAGCGGAAAATCAATCGATTCGGGGAGTGGCCCCGTCGGATCGACACCGGCGTATCGCAGCGTCGGTGACCCGTTGGGCTTGTGAACGTAATAGAATCGCGGCGAATGGTGCTCATCCACCCGTGTCATCCAGCCAGTCGGTTTGATCACGAACACAACCGTGTCGTCATCGACACCGATGGCATACTCGCCACGGGAATTGGTTACGACAACATCCTCGCCATTGGAAATCGAAACACCTCCGATTCCATGTTCGCCGCCGTCACGCTGTCCGTTTCCATTGCGATCGTTAAAAACGACTCCGATGGCTTGATGACCCAGTTTTTCGGATTGACCGGTAACTTCAAAACCCGACTTCTCCGCTCCAGAACAGCCGCACAGGATTGATGCGGCGACGGCGATGACAGCAATCAAAGTGATTCGTTGCAAGGATCAATCTCCAAGTGAGTTCGTCACGTTTCGATATTCGACCTGATTCAAGACTGGATCAGACTGTCAGTCAGATCACCCTCCGAAGCGTACCGGCGGTGGACCCACTTGCAAGTCCCGAGTATGCAGTGCCCTATCTGCACGAGTTGCATTGGGGATGAAAGTTTCAGTGGCCCACGGATTCGTCAAAGCGTATGTTATTGGAAGAATCGAGTGTATTCCTTCAGATTAAGGTGGTGCGAAGTGGAAGGTTGGGAATGGACAGCTGTTTGGCGCATGGTTCTTTGCTTCGTCATTGGGGGTGCTGTCGGTCTGGAACGTGAGTACCACGGTCGCGCGGCTGGCTTTCGCACGCATATCCTCGTTTGTTTGGGCTGTTGCATCGTGATGTTGGGCTCGACCCATTTCGTACGACTTTATGGCCACCTGGGACCGGAGAGCGTCGTTCGTCTGGATCCGGCGCGGCTGGCCTATGGCGTGGTGACGGGGATCGGTTTCCTCGGTGCCGGCGTCATCATGAAAACGGGGCCGACGGTTCATGGTCTAACCACTGCCGCCTCGTTGTGGATGGTGGCTGCACTGGGATTGACCACTGGACTCGGGATGTACGTTGTAGCCGGCGTGGGGGCGGCGCTCGCGTTGGCGACCTTGACGACCATGCGCCAGGTGGGCAATTGGATGCCGGGCCACCACTATCGAAAAGTCGCGATCACCTTCGCCGACGCCGAAAAACTTGATCGTTGGCGGGATGCGATCGAAGGTGGCGGGGCAAAAATCCTCCGCGTGTCGGTCGATCACCAAGCCGAGCAAAATACCCTCGTCGCGTCATACGAGTTGCGCTTTCGTCGCGACTGGAACGTCGAAGAAGTGTACGCCCTGGTCAAACAATCGGGCGAATACCTTCGCGTGGAGATTGACTAGATTTCGTTGCACCGACACCATTAACCGCGCGCACGATTTCAGGGACTCGGCCCGCTGAGTGACACCCAAATGATGCGATGGCCACGGGGTTTGCGAGCGAGAATATCGCTGCACGTCACCTGTTCACGCTGATCGTCCCACTTGCCGCATTCCAAACCAACCGCTCCACAATCGTCCGCCATCGCGCAGGCTTATTGGACTCGATCATCGACTAAACGGCTTCGTTTAGCCAGCAATGATTTGGACACGATTTGAATTGGCAATACCTTGCACAAGTGGGTTGAGCCGGGTTGAACGCAACGATATGATGACGGTTGAGCAGGAGTTTTTGGTCCTGCGATTTTGTTGCCAATCTTGCTACGCCGAATCACGGGCGATCTCCCGTGACCCCGCCGGTTAGTGCGACGGTGCCACGGACCCTGATGGCACTGAATCTGCAGAATCAAAACGACAGTTGATCGAATCGTACTTCGGACATTGAGTGTCGATTGTGCAAATCGATCAAGATTGATGATTCACCCACCTATTGCGAAGGTCATCTTATGTCTCGCCATTCGTTCGTTGCCGTCGTTTTGTTGGGGTCCATGGCATTTGGAAACTCGCGGGCATGGGCCGATACGTGGACCAGCTATGCCGACATCGGGCCCACTTTTGCGACGTTGGAAGCAACCTACCCAACACTTTGCAAGCGATACCACATTGGCCAAAGCGTTCAAGGGCGCGACATCTGGGCGCTGCGCATCTCCGACAACATGCCGCTGGAGGAAGACGAACCCGAGTTCAAGTACGTCTCGACGATGCACGGCGATGAGATCACCGGAACCAAGATGTGCATGATGCTCATCGACTATCTGCTGACGAACTATGGCGTTGATCCGCAGGCCACGAACATCGTCGATGAAGTGGATCTGTGGATTGTTCCGTTGATGAACCCGGACGGTTACGACAAGGCATCGCGCACACGCGAGAACGCAAACGGCGTCGATCTCAATCGCGATTTCCCCGCATACGGCGAACCCAATACAACCGCAGGCCGCCAAACAGAGACGGCAGTCATCATGGACTGGAGCGCCCTCCACACGTTCACCGCATCGGCAAACGTCCACGGCGGCGCGCTAGTGGCAAATTACCCCTTCGAGAACGAAGATTCCGGATCTCGCTACACGCCAGACGACTTGCTATTCATTTGGATGGCCGAAGAGTATTCGCAGCACAACCTACCCATGTGGAATGGAGACTGGTTTCACGGCCGAACCAACGGTGCCGACTGGTATCAGACTACGGGAAGCATCCAGGATTGGAACTACTACTTCATGGGTTGTAATGAGATCACGCTGGAACTCAGCGACATCAAAGAACCACCGGCATCGGAAATTGGCCAGTTCTGGTCAGAAAATCGCTTGTCATTGATGTCCTATATCGAAACATGCCTGGTGGGTGTGCGCGGGCTCGTGACCGATGGTGTCAGTGGACTCCCGGTTGCTGCAACGGTCCGCGCGGTGGGACGCGACTTTCACGATGTATACAGCGATCCAGCAGTCGGCGATTATCATCGACTCATCGAGCCCGGGACGTACGACCTGTCTTTTGAGGCGGCTGGCTATGATCCGCTCACGTTGACCAACGTTCCGGTCCTTGCGGGCGATGCGACGCGTCGAGACGTACAAATGTATACGCCCCCAGCGCTGGGGTTCCCCAATGGTGGCGAAGCGCTCAAGATCGGTTTGACCGACAATATCTCTTGGACGGGAAACCCGGTCGCACAATACCAAGTGCAATACACCGAAAATGCCAACGCCCTGCAACTGACCGAAGACGGGTTTGAAAGCGGTACGCTCGGACCTGAGTATGCAAATGGCGGAAGTGCTTCATGGAATGTGGCGAGCGGTACAACGCATGGCGGCTCCTTCGCTGCCCGCGCCGGAAACATCACCCACAATCAGGTGACCTGGATGACGCGAACAGTCAATGGCGGTGACATGAGTTTCTGGTACCGGGTCAGTTCGGAAGCCACCTACGACTTCTTTAACTTCTACATCGACGGAAACCGGGTCGTTCACGTTTCGGGCAACGGAAGTTGGACGCAGTATTCCACTACCCTCGCACCGGGGTCCCACGAACTCAAATGGGAATACACCAAAGACGTCAGCGTAAACGGACTGAGCGACACGGCATGGATTGACGACCTGCAAATCACCGACGACGGTACGGTTTGGACCGACGTGATTGCGCTGACGCCAACCGGTGTTTCTTCAATACCGTGGATACCACCCTACCTTGGCGTCGACTACAAGGTTCGCGTTCGAGCTGTTTACGACGGCGGAACGTCGCTGGGACAGTGGGACGCAAGCGACGCGACCTTCTCGGTTATTCCGACAATTGGCGATGGTGATTTTTCGGATGACGGTACGGTTGATCTGCTCGACTTTGCGTCATTCCAACGGTGCTTTGAAGTTGATCCGTTGTCGGCACCATGTGCACCGGGCGACCTCGATGGGAATGGGGCTGTTGAATTGCAAGACCTGGATAACTTCGTTTCGCAGATGTAAGTGCGGGCGATCTTTGAAAAGAAGTGAGAATGATCATGATGACACGACGATTGGTTCTCGGCGCGATGCTCACCGCTCTCTGTGCGGTTCCCGCCTGGGCCGATGATGCGGGCGAAACCGATGTCCGGCGCTTTCAGATGGCCGCAATGAAAGGCGAACTGGAAACGGTCAAAACGATGTTGGCCGAATCGCCGGAACTGCTCCAGTCCAAAACCAAGCAAGGCATGACCCCGTTGCATGCGGCGGCTATCTCGAGACACACCGAGGTTGTCGCGTTCCTGCTGGAGTCGGGGGCGAATGTTAATGCCGTGGATGCGAAGGGACTGACACCGCTTCATGGTGCCGTTGTTCGCGTACGATCAAACGTGGTCGAGGCACTGTTGGCCGCGGGCGCAGACCCCAATGCAAAGACCAAGAGCGGTGATACTCCGCTGCACAAAGCTTTCGCCCATAGTCTTCATACAAATGGCGCGGCGACGAGTTCTATCAAGGGAAATCCTGTATCGGAAGAAAGACGCGCCATCGCAGCACGCCTGCTGGACGCCGGTGCCGATATCAATGCCCGCGACGATGGACAGCGCACACCGCTGCACTTAGCCGCAATGAATGCGAGCGCAGGCAGCATTGAATTGCTGCTCGAGCGCGGTGCCGAATTGGAAGCCACGGATGGCTACGCCAACACGCCGCTTCACCTCGCCGCCCGCGCGGATAACCACGATGCCATCGACTTGTTGATCAAGAAAGGCGCGAACCTTACTGCCGTCAACGACGAAGGCAACACGCCGCTGCACGTTGCCGCCAAAAGCTTCCGGCCGTCCGCGTGCAAGCAACTCATCAATGCCGGCGCCGATGCAAATGTTGGCAACGCAGAAGACATGACTCCGCTGCTCGTGGCAGCCGCCTCAAAGAAAGAAGCCCCAGAAATCGATGCGCTTCTCGTAAAAGTCGCCGACGTCCTCCTGAGCGGCGGCGCCGACGCAAACCGGAAGACCGCAGTGGGCAAAAGCGCCGCTCAAATCGCCACCGAACATGGACACTCAAAGATGGCAGTAAGGCTTGCAGGGAAGGAAACCAGCAAGTAGTCATCACACCAACTTAGTAGGAGATTTAGCCGGCGCGCGAACGGCGATGGCAATAGGAACTGGGCGATGAGGGACTTGAACCCCCGACCTCACGGGTGTGATCCGTGCGCTCTAGCCAGCTGAGCTAATCGCCCGAATGATGCGTCAACCGCATCGATCGATGAATCATCATTATCCGGTATGCGGCGATTGGGTCAACCCATCTGTGATCGGTCGCATCGCCGCATGAAC
>BQJS01000209.1 GCA_021604825.1 Phycisphaerae bacterium
CGGGTACTATACCGATTTCAACGCTAGCGTAACGATTTCGCTCCCGTCCCTGTGCAGTATAGGGATCTTGGACTCGCCGTGGCTGACTTTGCATTCCCCTGGATTCCCGCGTGCGCGGGAATGACGGCGTTGGCGCGTTGCTGCGTTTCTGCTTTACGCAGTCCATGCGCCGGTTAGGGCAATTCGCGCACATTCCCTGTGAAATTGCGCAGCGCGATTTCGAGATTGGCTTTTGAATTGTTCCCGCCCGTCAATCGCAGCTTATCGGCGATCGGGTCGGGTGGATTATGCTTCCGGGTAGAGGATTTGGTTTTCCTCGATGTCGGTCACCGTAATTGCCTCGGTCGGGCAAGCCGCGGCGGCTGACAGTATGAATTCGAGCTCGTCACCGGGCGGCGTTTTGACGGACGCCTTGGTTTCATCGTCCAGTTCGAACGTCTCGGGGGCTTCGTCCACACAGGCTGAACACCCGATGCATTCTTCTTGATCCACGACGATGGCAAGCGACTCGACGGCTGACATGGTTGCTACTCCTTCACAAAGAATCGCGAAAAAGACGTGACTCGGTATAGCAATTGGCATGCCATTGGAAGGTGTATTTAATCACCACATTTCCAGAAATCCGCAGAACCTCCGAAATGCAAGAAGGGCGCGACCCATTCGCGAGTCGCACCCTTCAGCCCCCCAAGTATTCTTCCTATTGCGGCATTTCGCTTGTCGCGGTTGCCCTACGGCAGTCGCTCGTGCAGGAACATTCTGTCAGCCGAATTGAAATCCGGACCTTTGATGATTCGATCGGGATCGTATGTGCCATCGCCAAGCTCGATCATGCCTTCCACGTCGTCGAACACGTATATCGCGTCACCGGTCAGATCCATCGCATATAGGGTGTCGAACGAATCGATCGACGCCGCATGGAGGCTCCCGGTGTCCTCAATCGTGATGGTCAGATCGGGTGCGGGGCTTCCATCGATCGTCGAAGCGTTGTTGTAGATGAATACCTCGTCGTCGCGGTCGGTGAGAATCAGACGGTCGCGTGAATCCACACTGATGTTGTAACGCGTGTTCGATCCGAAGAGTCCGCTTGAGAACTGCCGATCGGGCTGGACGTCTCCCTCCAAAGTTCCGTCGTCTTCAAAAATGTAGATGAATTCGTCGTCGGCGACGTATACCGAGCCATCCGCAAAGAACACTTGGTCGGGCGAAAACGTGCCGGAATTCCGCGTGAACATGCGGGAGGGTTCGACCTCGCCGTCGAATGTTTCTAACGAGACATCCTCGAAGACATAGACGAATTCGTCGAACTTCCCAATGACGTAGAGAACGTCGTTCTCCTGGTCGATCGCCACGCTGATGGGCGCGTCGATCAGGGTGGCTTCACCGGAGACGGTCCGATCCGGCTGACGCGTTCCCGACGCGGTCAGAAACGATTCATAAATCGCGATCGTGTCGTTCGATTCGCTGCAAATAAACAGCACACCGTTGGAGCTGACGACCGCATCCTGACCCCGAAGCACACCCGAAGCGTTTCCGTATTCGAGCGCCGTGCTACTCAGGATGTTCTCGCCATCGACGCCGACGACATCATCAAAGGACGAGTGATTGGTGTTCTGACCCGTGAGGATCAGCGCGACAATGGGATCGTCGTTGTCGCTGCCTCCGTTGTCGCCGCCGTTATCTCCACCGCCATTATCACCGCCACCGTTGCCGCCATCCCCATTCCCACCATCACCTCCGCCACCATTTCCACCATCACCATTGCCTCCATCTCCGCCACCGTTGCCACCACCATCTCCGCCGCCATTGCTTCCACCGTCACCGCCCCCGTTACCGGTAGGGGTCGTGTTGCAGCCGGCAGCAAGCAACACTGCAACAGCCAACAATGAACAAAACACGCTCTTAATTGATGCAACTGACTTCATCACAGTTTCCCTCTGTCTTCGATTCCAAGACCCAGGACCAACCGAACCAGTTCGGTATCCCATCGAGCCCTTAATTCAACGTGCCTGGTCCCGTTTCACACAACGGTCCGATTCACAGGCATCCGACGTTCACCCAATGACGCGTAAGAACGGGGTCTCGATGCGCCACCAAATCCGATAAATTTCTGACCAGTTCGCATGGGTCCAGATAAATACGAATTGTGGCCGGTCTTGGGGTGGAATCGTGGTGTATACTTAAAGATGGCGAGGTCGTTGGCTCGAAACGGTTCAAGCCGTTTTACAGCGACGAGAGGAGCGCCCCATGTCCACATCATCGCCTCACCGCTCGGTAGGCACTTCCTGGGCAGCAAGGCTGCTTCGGGGTACGGCGTGCTCGCTGTTCGGGCACCCCGCAACGGTAATCACCATTCTGGTCGCCGTCTGGCTGCTGATTCACTTTATGACCGGGGTTCACGAACGGGCCCATCTCGCCGAACCGTGGACCTGGAGCGAAGTGCTTCAGTGTGGCGGGTGTTTGGCCGCCTTGTCGATCGTCGTGCTTATTGCAGTTGGCCAACTTGTGCTGACGTTCATTTCGGGGATAAGAAAAAACAATTCCAAACCCGACCTGTCCGAGCAGTAGTTACCGGCCTCCCCTACCTGCCCCAAACGTATCTGGGAAATCCCGACGCCAATTTTGAAGTGTTCGCTTACATTTGGCGGTCATCGCCCGTATTTTCTAATCAAACGATGCGAATGCCGGTGGGCGACGGCGTAGTTTCTCATTGGTAATGGTCTGATTCAGGAGCGGGCGACATGCGGTTTCCAAATTCAAATGCGATTGATTCGATGGTTCCCGACGCGGTTGCGCTGGTGGAGGATCTGATCAACCGGGCGATCGTTTCTGCCGCCAGCGACTTGCACCTCGAACCGGGACCGAGCGGACTCTCAATTCGCCTGCGTCTCGACGGTGTTTTGCAAACGATCGATCAAGTGCCCGCATCCATCGCGGATAACGTGGTGGCCCGTCTCAAAGTCTTAGGTGAATTGCTGACCTATCGCACCGACATCCCGCAGGAAGGTTCGTTCACATTCGAGGGCGTCGGCGACTCGCAGCACGACGTGCGGTTGGCGGTCTTTCCGACGATTCACGGGGAACGCGCGGTCCTTCGGTTCTTTTGCGACGACGGCCAACCCCGTTCGATTGAGCAATTGGGCCTGGGCGAATCGATCGTCCGCTCGCTCAAGGATGCATCCGAGCAAACCAGCGGACTTGTCCTCGTCACCGGACCTGCCGGCGCAGGCAAGAGCACCTCGCTTTACGCACTCGCCCGCCACATGCTGGAAGTGACGCCCGGTCGCAGCATTGTCAGTCTGGAAGATCCTGTCGAGCAGCGTTTGGAAGGCCTAACGCAGATTCAAGTGCAACCGTTTGGCGAATTGAACTACGCCCGGGCGATGCGGTCATTGCTTCGGCAGGATGTGGAAGTCTTGTTCGTCGGTGAAATTCGCGATGCCGAGTCGGCGCACATTGTGATCGAAGCCGCCCTCACCGGACACCTCGTGCTCAGTACGCTTCATAGTGGCGACCCGGCTGAAACCATCGCCCGGCTGATCGAGATGGGCATCGCGCCGTATCAATTGACCAGCACGTTGCGATTGATTCAATCCCAACGGCTGCTTAGAAAGACTTGCTCGGATTGTAATGGCACGGGGTGCGAGCTTTGCCTTACAACCGGATTTCGAAACCGAACCGCGTGCGCACAGGTGGCGGTGATGGTTGACACCTTGCGACAACACATCATCGAACACGCACCGACGGGCCGGCTGCGAAAGCTCATCAATGAGAGTTGCCCGAATCTGCATGAAAGTGCGAGAGCGTTGGTCGATTTGAAGCAGACAACTGCCGACGAAGTGCGACGCGTCTTGGGTACGGAGCCCACCAAGACCGCAAACGAGGAATAGCGTCCATGAACGAAGCAACCATTACCATGATCGGAAACCGCCATGCCATGGTTTGAATACGAATGCATGACCCGCGCGGGGACAGCCGTCTCGGGTAAACTCGAAGCGCGCGACCACGAACACGCGATGGAATCGCTTACCCAAATGGACCTCGACGTGCGCGAAGTTCGACCTGCCGACAAACCGCCACCGCCTGCGATCAAAATTTCCAACGACGATTTGATCTTCTTTAACGAACAACTCGGATCGATGGCCAACGCCGGAATCGCACTCGACCAAGGGCTCGCCCAGATGGCTAAGGATCTGGAGTCCCCCACGTTGCGTCGCTTCGTCGAGGCGCTGGTCGCAGACTTGCGGGCGGGTGCCACCGTCGAGCAAGCGTTATCGCGGCACGAAACGCAGCTGCCCGTCCTCTACAGCCAAGTCATCAAAGCTGGCGTCCAAAGCGGCGACCTCAGTTCGACGTTGTTTCAACTCAACCAACATTTGCGGTTGGCCAAGAACACGCGCCGGATTCTCTGGGAGTCGATCAGCTATCCATTGATGGTGATGGCGATCGGCGTCACGGTCATCTCGATTTTTTTCATGATGGTGGTTCCTCCGCTCAAGGAAATCTTTGAGGACTTCGACACGGCCCTTCCATGGCTGACGCAACTACTTTTGACCATCGGTGATCACTACACGACCATCCTCGCGATCTGCGGTGGACTACTGCTTGCCACGGTTTTGGGATGGCAGTTGCTTCGATTCACGCCGGGCGGCCGCGACTTTAAAGACAGCTTCATTTTGTCATTGCCAGTCATCGGACGCGTGTATTCGGCGTCATTGTTAGCGCGTTTCATGCGATCGGTTTCGTCGGCAATTACATCGAGCGTACCACTTCCGGAGTCGCTTCGAATTGGAGCGGCATCCACCGGATGCAGATCGCTCATGCGCGACGCACGACTGCTCGCCGATGTTGCCGAGCAGGGGCGCTCGATCTACGAAGCCAGCCAATCGACGCGGATGGTTCCGCCACTATTCGGATACTGCGTTCAATCGGCGAAGGCTCGCGACGCCTTACCACAAAGCCTGAATTCGCTGGCGGCGGCGTATGAAGACCGGGCGGTCCACAGTCAATCGATGATCCGCGTGGTTCTGTTTCCGCTGATGATCGTTTTCGTTGGGTTGGTGATGGGCGTGGGCGCATTCGCATCGATCTTGCCTTTGATCAGCTTGATTCAAAGCATGAGCGGCTGGTAGTGGGGAAACTACGATGAGCGATACCATGGAAATCATCAGGATGTTCGCGATCGCGCTACTCATCGCAGTGACGGCGGTCGGCATCCCATATCTTGTTTTTCAGCTAATCACCGCCCCAATGCGCCGTCAGGCCACAATCCAGATGGTCATCGCCCAGCTTTCAGCGACGGTCGTGCAGCACATCCCGTTGGCCACCGGGCTCGCGATCGCGGCGCAATCTGAAACGCGCCGTACACGACGCCGCCTGATCGGCATGAGCAAGCTGGTCGCCAAGGGCAAGAAGCTATCCGACGCGATGCGGTCAGCGTTTCCGGAATGCCCGGGAATACTCATCAGCCTCGTCGTTGCAGGCGAGCGCTCGGGGCAATTACCAGCCGCGATTCAACAAGCAGAGCAATATGTACAAGAGAAATCCCGACTTCGGGGCGGCGAGATTGAATCGCCGTTGCCCTATGCGTTGGCCGTCGTTACGGCAGCGACATTTGTCACGTCGATGCTCGCGGTTGTCATCGTCCCCAAGTTCGTCGAGATTTTCTCCGACTTCGGAATCGACGGTTCGCAATGCATCGCCAACGTGACGCTGTCTCTTCGAGTTCTCTTAACCGTGCTTGCGGGCCTGCTCATCGTGCTACCCTTTTCATTGTGGGCGCACATCAAACCGCGTAAGACGCCCATCCCGGGGTCCATGTCGCGCGTGGTGGATTGGGTGCGTTGGCATACGCCGGGATTGTCGAAGATGGAACTCGGGCGCGGGATGGCCTCGGCGTTCGGGGCGATGAAGTTCTGCATCAGTAGTGGAATGGGCCTGCATGAAGCGGTGGCGGTCGCATCCAAGCTCGACGTTAACTGGCAACTGCGGCAAAAGTTGAACCGCCTTTCGGCGGACCTTTCCCGAGGAACCAGCGCCCACGATGCCACACGAAACGCCCGCATCGGTGGAATTGCTGCAACGGTATTGGCATCTGGCGGAAGACAACGAAACATGACCGCGGCGCTGCGTTTCGCTTCCGACTACTATGGCAGCATGATTTCACGATGGTGGTTGTTCGTCAGCAGCGTCACGTGGCCCATCTGCACGCTGCTGCTGGCTTGTTTGATTGGATTTTTGGTCTATTCCATGTTTCAACCGCTCGTGCTTCTGATTGACGCCACCATTACATCGACTGGGTTTTAGACATGATCGAAGAACATAAAACGCAACGTCGCGGATCGTTTCTGGTCGAAGCCGCCGCCGCAATCACGATTCTGGGCATCTTGGTGGCATTGGCAGCGTCGGCGACCTTGAGCTTTGCCAAAACGCAAGACCACTATCACAAACGATTGGCTGCTTCTTGGGCGGCTGAGGCGCAGATGGAACGGTACATCGCCGGCGCAGCGATCGATTCGACACCACCCGATGGAACGGTCACCGAGAACATCGCGCTCACCACATCGGTCGAACCCGGTACCGGTCAGTGGGAGAAATTCGATTTGGTGGTCGTGTCGGCCCGCATCGAAAACAAACGAGGTAAGGCTGTTGTCGAATCGGTTCGATGTTATCTGCCGCGGGAGGTTGGGCCATGATTCGTCCAAATGTGCGACTTCGCGGGATGGCGTTGATCACCATGGTCGCCTTGGTTCCGATGATCATTGTGATCACAACGGTATCCGCCATGCTCATCGACCGCGTGCTCCGAGTGCAACGTGAAGCATCGTACCGCGTGGCCAACGTCGAGACGGCGACGCGGTTGGTCGATCAGTTGCGCATCGACGCAGCCAGCGCTTCGAGCGTGACGTTGAACGAGCAAGCGAACAGACTTGTGTTCACCACGGCTGAGAACGACGCAACGGTCGAGTACACACTCGATGACGGCGTAGTAGTCCGCAATGACTCAGACCCCAACGCCCCGATCTTCCCCGCGTGGTCGTTCGTCCATGCCAATGTTCAATTGTCGTTGGAGGAATCGTCGGCGACCGCCCCGCTTATTTGGCTGCGGGTTGAATACGAAGTCGAATTGCGAAAGAAAGTCATCCAAGTGGCGGAGATGACCACGGCGATCCATGTCGGAAATCGGGAGGCCCAACCGTGAAACATCCATCGCGCCGAAACGCAATGACGCTAATCATCGTACTCGCGGTCATGGCATTGATCGGGGGCGTGGTTGTCGGGTTAACCCATCACACAGCCACCCTGCATCAACAAATCCGCCATCAACGGATGAAGGCAGCCGCCCGTTATTGCACACACAGCGCCAACGAGTTGCTACACCGCAGCCCAGCATCAATACCAACGGACGGCGACCCGTTGAAACTAGAAATAGATTCGCTATTCGCCGCCGGACTCAAGGGCACAGGCAACATTCAATGTGCAACGATCGACGAATCCACAACGTGTGAAATCGATGTCGTCGTGCGCTTGTCGCGACGAAGCATCCGACGACGCACGCCTGTGGCCACTCAACAGCTATCGCACGATCCCTAAAATCGATTCTGCCGACGAACGCCATCACGCGCTTGGACGATTGTCGTTTGGGCGACACGGGGTGTTGCGTTAGAATTCCGACGTGAGTCCAGACATCGACACCAACCAATCAGCCAACGATCACGCACGCGTTAAACGCAACGCTCGAAAGCGAATTGCCGGCCGAGTGCTGGTTGTGATGGGCATGCCATTGGGCTCTGCGGTGGCGGCATATTGGTTCTATCTTTCGGATAGCCCAATTGTTCAAATCCCCAAAGTCCGCCCACTGCTGGCGATCGTGTTGATGTTGGCCGTGACGTTTGTCACGATAAGATCGATTTTTCGAGATCGCTATCGAAGGGGCATGCTATTACGTATCAACGACGGCAAGTGCCCTCGGTGCGGATACGATTTGCGAGAGTCTGGCGGTCGATGTCCGGAATGCGGCGATGCGCACCTGCAACTTTCCGACGAGCAGGGTCTGACGCCGGGCGGTGATTCGCACGTGTTTCGAAATGCACTCTTGCTGATTTTCTCGTATTGCCTTTCGCTCATGTTGCTCGTCAACCCGAGCTTCATAGGCTCAATAAATCAGTTCGCCGGACATCTATATGAGGACGCG
>BQJS01000210.1 GCA_021604825.1 Phycisphaerae bacterium
TTCTGATCGGATTCGACACCTCGTAGGGTCCGCTGTGCGGACCGTTGAATCATCAGAATCGGTCCGCACAACGGACCCTACTTTGCCATTGGTTGGCCCGTCCTCCCCGCGCCGTTACCATACGCCGCATGCCTCGGAACCGTAAACGAACACCGCTGCAAGCCGCCCTTGTCATCGTCGTCGCGCTGATCGTCTACGCCGGCAAGCAATGGGGTGGATTGGGCGATGCATCGGTGCCGGCAGGTGGTTCGACGGCTGCGTCGTCAACGCAAGTTTCAAGAAGCACCGACACCCCGCCGGCCCGTATCAATTCGATCATCCGGGGCGGCTTATCCGGCGAGATGATCCAGACCGCAGCGACCGTCACCAAGACGCTGCCCGACGACGACGAAGGCTCGCGTCATCAGCGGTTCATCGTGAAGCTCAATTCCGGCAAGACGCTGCTCATCGCCCACAACATCGATCTAGCAAAACGCGTCCCGGTTGACGAAGGCGACAGCGTTCGATTTCGCGGACAATTTGAAACCAACGAACGCGGCGGCGTGATCCACTGGACGCATCACGACCCGGCAGGCAGACGTCCGGGCGGGTGGATCGAACACGACGGACGACAATACAAATAAACCGACGAAGGATTAAGCAGAAGCTGGCAAGTGTCGGCGATTTGAAACGAGGAGAACACCAACCCAATGGCCACCCCGAATTACGAAAAGCTGGCGGCGTTCTATCTGGGCAAGCAGTACGACCTCGAGGAAGCGGCGATCACCGACGACATCCTGCTCTACGACGCCAAGGATCTGACCACGCACGCGGTGTGTGTCGGCATGACCGGTAGCGGCAAGACGGGCTTGTGCCTCTCGCTGATCGAAGAGGCTGCGATCGATGGCATCCCCACCATCGCCATCGACCCCAAAGGTGACCTCGGGAACCTGCTGCTCGCGTTTCCGAAACTTCAACCATCCGAGTTCCGCCCGTGGATCGACGAAGCAGAAGCCGCCCGCAAAGGCATGACGCCCGACGAGTATGCGGCCGACCGTGCGGGCCTGTGGAAGAAAGGCCTCAAAGATTGGGACCAGGACGGTGCCCGCATCGGTCGATTCAAAGACGCGGCTGACGTCAATATCTACACGCCCGGCAGCAACACCGGCATGCCGCTGATGATTCTTCGCTCGCTCAAAGCCCCGCCGGAAAGCCTGATCGATGACAACGACGCAATGCGCGAACGGTTGATGGCCGTCGTTTCCGGGCTCCTGGCGCTACTCGGTATCGACGCCGATCCGATTCAAAGTCGCGAACACATTTTGATTTCCAACATCGTCGATCGCAGTTGGCGGGCTGGTCGCGATCTCGATGTGGCTAGCTTGATTCAATCGATCCAGACACCACCGTTTGAGCGCCTGGGCGTGATGGACGTCGAATCGTTCTTCCCGTCGAAGGATCGCTTCAAACTGGCGATGTCTTTGAACAACCTGCTGGCCTCTCCGGGGTTCGCCGCATGGATGACGGGCGACCCGCTCGACATCAATCGGCTGCTGTATACAACCGAAGGCAAACCACGCGTGTCGATTCTTTCGATCGCGCATCTTTCCGACGCCGAGCGGATGTTCTTCGTCACGATTCTGCTCAACGAGATCGTCGCGTGGGTGCGGAGTCAGCCGGGCACCGGAAGCCTCCGCGCGATTCTCTACATGGATGAGATTTTCGGGTACTTCCCACCGACGGCAAACCCGCCGTCGAAAATGCCGATGCTGACGTTGCTCAAACAAGCGCGGGCGTATGGCCTCGGCGTCATGCTGGCGACGCAAAACCCGGTCGATCTCGATTACAAGGGCTTGGCGAATACGGGCACTTGGTTCATCGGGCGATTGCAGACCGAGCGCGACAAGTTGCGATTGCTCGATGGATTGGAGAGTGCCAACGCCTCGTCGAAAATGAACCGGTCGCAAACCGAGAAGGTGCTGTCGAGTCTGGGTAGTCGCGTATTCTTAATGAACAACGTACACGAAGATGCCCCGACCCTGTTCCGCACGCGGTGGGCATTGTCATACCTGCGCGGTCCGCTCACCCGCAGCCAGATTCAGAAATTGATGGAGCCACGCAAGGCGCTGGCTGCTCAAAATGCGTCGGTGCCATCGACTCCGAACGCAAAGCAACCACGAAATACGCAACAGGCGTCGTTGGCTGCGAGCGATCCGGGATTGATGTCGTATCCCCCACCACTGCCGCCCGGTGTCAATCAAGTGTTCTTGCCAACAACGCGAAATGTGCCCGATGGCGGCTACCTGCGCTATGAGCCGCTCGTCGTCGGTAAGGGAAAGCTGCACTTCGTTCGGGTGTCGGCAAAAGTCGACGATTGGCGCGATGTGTCGTTGCTCGCGATGCTCGACGGTGAGTCGGGGTCGAACATTTGGGAGGCAGCCGACGCAGCAAAGACGGTGGACATCGAAATGTCCGGCGAACCGGACGCCCGATACGCCCCGCTGCCAGCCATCGCTCAGCGTAAGACGAGCTATTCCAAGTGGTCGAAGTCGCTTACGAACTACCTCTACCGCAACCACGACAAAACCATTCTCAAATCGAAAGAGCTTAAGCAGTATTCCGAACTCGACGAATCCGAGTCGGACTTCCGCGTCCGGCTGCGTCATCTGCTTCATGAAAAACGCGATCAGCAAATCGAAAAGCTGCGCAAGAAGTACGCACCGAAACTCACGTCGCTCGAAGAGCGCATCCGCAAAGCCGAAGAACGGGTCGAGCGTGAGATGTCGCAAATGAAGCAAAAAGGCGTACAGACTGCCGTCTCGCTGGGCGCGACCATTCTCGGCGCATTGTTCGGGCGTAAGAAAGCCAGCGTCGGAAATGTTGGCCGGGCGGCATCGACCATCCGAAGCGCCAGCCGAACCGCTAAAGAACGCGGCGACATTTCAAGGGCCAGCGACAACGTCGAAGCGCTTCAGAAACGCCTCGCAGAAATGGAAGCCACCTTCGGAACCGAGATCGAAGAAATCCGAACCGAAGCAGACATCGACAACCTGGAATTCGAGGAACTGACGATCCGCCCAAGAAAAAGCGACATCGCAATAGACACCCTGGCCCTGGCGTGGACGCCGTACGTCGTCCGGCCTGATGGTGTCGCAGAAGCGGCATTTGATATGGGTTAGTCGCAGGGCTATCGTAATCACAGTTCTCAGGAGCTAACTACGGAGTGTGCAATCAGTTATGCCCAATGTGATTGACGCTGGAAACGCCTCTTCGACTGAGAACTACTAAATTGATCTTTACGGCATTGTTGATGGTCTCCTTTCATAACTTTCTAGAGGATTAGGAGGCGAGAATCTTGGATCACAAGTAAAGCCACTGTTCAACGCTCCATTGCGGCGGAATTTAAGCGCCAGTAATATCGTTTCGGAATACGGTGCCCGATCAGACCGGCATCAAGCCCAAGACCAACTCTAAGCCACAAAGTTACGGGCCAACATGATTTTGCTCGCCTACTTACCGAACAGCGCGGGGTATTGCGCACATTCGAATCCGTACTGTTGAATGCTGACTATCTGTTGAATTTGAACGTTCAGATTACTTGGAGGAGATTAAGATGACGCAGGCCCGTTTTTTCGTTCGCAGAAATAAATTCTTCTGTCGGCATAACTTCGCGTGTCTAGGCCTTATTTTAATTGGCTCGCTCACACTACCAGCCAGCGCACAGGTGGAGACCAAATACTGTGTCATTGGAAACGGAAATGGTGTCGGGTGGAATTGGGAAATTAGAGACTTGGCTACAGACGGATTCATCACCGGTGATTTTGTGGCCGGAATCAATGGCACGACTGGTGAACTTGTTCAAGCATTCGTCAATTCAATCAACGCTGCTCGACCGGTAGGGCAAAACTTCCCAAACGCGCAACAAGTCGAATCGTCGGGCTGTGGTCCTGATCCGTCGGCTGCATTCAGTATTACAACTGAAGCCCCCCGTGTACTCAATGTATCCGTTGGTGCTGGAGGCGCATTAACGCCGGTTGATGCGACTTGCCCAGCACCTGTCACTCAGAACTGTCTTTCAACGGCGGTCAATTTTAATCCATCGATCTTCATTCAACCGAATACAACAAGCATTCCAACTATATCGCAGTGGGGTGCGATTGTGATGACCCTCTTGCTGCTGACAGCTGGCACTATAATCCTGAGGCGAAGAAGCAGAATGATTGAAATGGCTCAATCGACAGCGTAATCTTTAGAAACTCTCGATTGCGAAAGCAACTGACCAATGGGTTTGACAGTTTTGAACGGATGGTGACGTGAATGGGCCCCGTCTTGATTTTGCACCGAGTGTTTTCTATAGAGTCCTCGCCGCGACATTGACTCTGATTCTCGTGGGGTGGGTCGTAAGCCTGTTTGTGTATGGCGAATTGGCCACCCGAGATATTGTCGGTTCTCTGATTTGTGCCCCGATCTTTGCATATTTGGTTCATCTCTGGATCATTTACGCACGCGAGGACGCAAACCGATGATGTTGTTTACAGAGTCAGACCCCAATCCAATTCGGCGATAATCTTCACGCATGAGATCAAATGATGCGAAGATCGCGTAGGCGTCAAACACACAATCACAAGCATCAGAAAAAAAGCTGCTTAAGCTTAGGAGAGAAATCGCGCAGCGCGTCGCAAGGCACTTCGCGGATGGCTCAAAAAAACTCCATATTACGCTTTGTGCTCGTCTTCTGCGCTTGTATGGCTGTCTTTTATTCAGTTGCGCTAACAGACGCCTATTTGGTGAATGTGCTTCAACCCTACTTGGAAGTCAATGCGGACATCTCGGCTTCACTTCTGCGCGTCTTGGGCCAAGATGTTACGTCGTCAGGCCGAGTGATAAGCTCTTCCAAAGTCGCTCTGTCAATTGAGAGAGGGTGCGATGCAATTCACCCAACCGCATTATATCTTTCGGCGGTTCTTGCTTTCCCCACGTCGCGACGGCGAAGGGTACTCGGCGCGTTGGCTGGCCTGACAGTACTACTTGCGGTCAACATTGTCCGGATTATTAGTTTGTTCTTTGTTCAGATTCACTTCCCAAGCGCATTTGAATTCGTACATGTAGATATCTGGCAGGCACTATTTATCTTCTTGGCTATGCTTGCATGGATTCTCTGGGCAAATTCGGAAAACCGAAATCCAGTTGGTCGTTTGAATTCGGAGCAAACAACGTGAAGATTCCAATTAGACGAATCTTTTCGTTTTTCCTGCGGCTCATCTTGGTCTACGTTTTTCTGATTTCCGTCTGGCCAATTGTAGGGGTTGCCTACGCATCGGCTTACCGAACGATAGCGGGTACCGTCTTCCACTCATTCGGTAGAGATGGAGAAGTTTTATTCGTCAGGTGGCAAGATCCGAAATCCACGATGGATACAGAAATTCACCTGCGCAATCAGAAAACGCTTCATTACAGGTCTTTTCTCATAAGCACGCAATACACCGGGTATGTTCTAACTGCCGAAGCGATGGCGCTCATACTCGCTACTTCAATGGCTTGGCGACGGAAATGGAAAGCGCTAATCCTGGGCTTGATCATTGCAAACGTAATGATACTTGTTCGCGTTGCGATCCTCATCGTTTACGGCTTTTCGGGTGATACGCTAGCATCGCTTTATTCCCCGGGCCCAATGTGGAGTGCTGTACTAAAAAACGCCTACGTTCTTTCAGACACTTTTGGGTATGAGTTCGTGACGCCAATTATGGTTTGGTTTCTCGCTACTTTTCGAAAAAAAGATATTGAAAGCTGGCTGATTGATGCGAGCTGAATTGTCGCTTTCGCCATACGGTATAACGCAATTAGCTGAAAGAGTGAAGCGGACAAGTCGCGATTGATGTTATCCCTCGCGGGATTTACGCGCCCGTCAGTTGATCTGGATTCAGCGGCTTCAAATCGTCCGTCACGAAGATGCCATCCTTACGAATCAACTCATCGTCGAACCAGATTTCGCCGCCTCCGTTGGCTTTGTCTTGGCGACAGACCATGTCCCAATGAATTTGTGAGCGGTTGCCGTTGTCGGCTTCGTCTTCGTAGGCGGCGCCGGGCGTGAAGTGGAATGAGCCGGCGATCTTCTCGTCGAATAAAATGTCGAGCATTGGCTTGGTGACGTAGGGGTTGAATCCAATCGCGAATTCGCCGATGTGGCGGGCGCCGTCGTCGGCATCGAGGACTTGATTGAGCACTTTCGTATTGCTTCCGGTGGCTTCGATGATGCGGCCATTCTCGAATGTTAGTTTGATGTCGTCGTGGCGCGTGCCTTGGTAGATGGTGGGTGTGTTGTATTGAACCGTTCCGTTGACCGAATCACGGACCGGCGCGGTGAAGACTTCACCGTCGGGGATGTTTCGTTTTCCCCCACACGTGACGGCTGGTATGTCTTTGATTGAGAAACGCAGATCCGTACCCGGCCCGACGATCTTAACCTTGTCCGCCCGATTCATCCGGTCTTGCAGCGGTTTCATCGCATTGGCCATCTTGCCGTAGTCCATGGTGCAAACGTCGAAGTAGAAATCTTCAAACGCCTGCGTACTCATGCCAGCCGACTGAGCCATCGATGGTGACGGGTATCGAAGCACGACCCAGCGCGTCTCGCGCACCCGAATCGCGCCATGCACGGGCCGCCACCAAAGTTTCTGGTACGCCTTCATCCGGTCGTCGGGCACGTCGGAAAGCTCGGTGATATTATGCGAACCGCGCACGCCGATGTACGCCTGCACCATTTTCATACGCGCCAACTCAAACTCGGCGATGGCCTTCAACTGATCGTCGGTACTGTTCATCAGAAGCGAACGCGTGATGACGTTGTTTCTGATCGACACCAAGGGATCGGCACGCGCTTCTCGGGCCAACCGAATGAGTTCGACCACGATGTCTTCGGGCACATCGATGGCCTCGATCAAGACCTTTTCACCCGGCTTCAATGCGGTGGAATAGTTGACGAGAACGTCGGCGAGTTTGGTGA
Organism: Phycisphaerae bacterium; assembly: GCA_021604825.1. The sequence continues at coordinate 6,983 of BQJS01000210.1, forward strand.
TGCGTGGATCAATCATGAATGCTCTCTGAGTTGTGGTTCGCGATCAAGGTTTGCTGAGAATCATATCGTATTTTCGCTTGGCGTTCTTATCTTTGTTGGGTATTCCCAACAAGTGGTTGATGGTGGGAACCATGCCGGTCGGGCACACGGGTTGATCGTAGGCACCCGGTCGAACGCCGCGCCCCAGCAACATCACCGGAACGTGTTGATCGTATTTCATCGCCGCGCCGTGAACTGCGACCTTGCGCCCCTTGGCCCAGTATCGATCCCAGTGGACGTAAACGTGCCCGCAACGACTCGGGAAACAACTGTTCGCAATTTGCCGCTGCAATTCACCTTGTGCAGCAAAATCGGTTGCCGTGATCTCTTCGAGGTCAAACGCTTTATCGACGCCTTCTTCTTTCACGACGGCATCGCGAGCGACCCGCGCGACATCGGCCAACGAAACCGATTGCCCCGCGACGGTATCTTCGTCGAGATATAGCCACGGGAACATCATCTCCCGCACGTATTTCCTACCGTCAGCCGGTTCGCCAAACTTCTTGACCAACTGCGCTTCAAGCGATTTCTCGATTTTTCCGGAGCTGATACGCCCTCCGCCGTGCCCGCATTCTTTTGAAAACTCTGTGATGGGTCCCACGCCATGATCGGACGAAAGCGCAGTGATGCAGCGGTTCAGACCGACTTCACGATCCAACCAATCGAAGAACTCCGCAAGCTGACGATCCGTACGCACGGAACAATCCATCACCTCGTCGCTGTCGGGCCCATACTGGTGGCCGACGACGTCATTGCTCGAAAGACAGACGGTGAGCAAATCCGGATGCTCGTCCGCACCCAATGCCTGCGCCTTGATCGCACGCTTGGCCAATTCAATGACGAGGTCGTTGCCAAAGGGAGACGCATAAAGCGCCGCATAATACGCAACATTCGGCTTCGACTGCCCCTCGCCCAATGTCTTGGGAAACTCCGGCGGGTGGTGCTTTTTCCAAACGGCGTCATCCCCGGTTAGAAAACGCGTAGGATAAGCGCTGGCATCCAACAGGCGATCCCATTGCTTGCCGAAGTATCGATCGACAAACCGCTCTTGGTTAAATCCTTGAACCCACGAGGGAAGTTTCTCGCCGTAGAAGTTGCTCGAAACGAAGTTGCCCGTCGAAGGGTGCCACCATATGGCACCG
>BQJS01000211.1 GCA_021604825.1 Phycisphaerae bacterium
CTTCAGGTACGAAATGCTCCACGGATCGGTTCGCAGTGAGTGTGCAAGCTGGTTATCTTGCACCTTGCCCGCCGCAAACGTCAAGACACTCTCCTGATAATCTGAATATTCGGGATTTAGGAAGTCGGCTTGGTACCATTGTATCAATTCTGACACCGCCCACTTCTTGTTTGACAGGTCAAACTTACTGCGTGTTTCATCTTCAAAGAACGCACGCGTCGCTTGATCCAACTGTGCATCGAGTCGGTCGGAAGCGTAGGCTTCGCGCTGTAGTTTCGGACATCCCACGGCGCAACACACCAACGCAAAATGAACGCGTGGGTCGCCTTTATCCGGCGCGAGTTGTTCAAACAAGTGACGTTTCTTGGCACCAACCGAATCCCACTGCCGCAGCAGGATTTTTTTTTCGATGTCGTCGAGTCCGAGACGCTGACCAGCCACTGCAAATCGAATACCGACAAAGAAGCCCTTGTTCGGAGGCAACCCGTCGATGGGTTGATTGATGACCGAGAACGAGTCTTGGCCTTTCCTGTCATCGGGCAGGCGCAGCGTCACGCCATAGATCGCCAGAGCATTGTACGCATTGATCCAAAATGCCTTGCGTTCGTTGCTGTCCCTTAATTTCGAAGGATCGGTTTTTGACAGACGCGCAACAAAGGCGAGTAGGTTCGAGTCGCTCTTGGCCGACGTGTAGTCAACCAAACCGGACGGGCTGACATGAGCACTGAGGAACTTGCCCCAAGCAGAGGGGTTCGGCGCGGCGTCGATCACGGGAATGGGTGCATCCCATGCGAGTGCGGATGGTGGGATGATAAACACCGCACAGCCCAGCGCGATGAGCAATGTCGATCGCATTTGTTTGGTTTGAAACGGCATGCGACTCCCAGTGGGCGGGGTTGGGCGGATTGCGTTCCGCTGTTGCTTTGACAACGTTTTGATGTTCAACAGTAAGCCGCGCCCGGAAGCGCTTTCTTTTAGTCGAATTACCGGTTTTGGTCCAGCCAAGGGGGTTTTGCATTGACGACTGGCGGGGACGACCTGCTTGGGAGTTACATTGACACTTTCCGGGGCGATGGTTACGATCCGCGACTCGCCTGTCGGCCAACAAATGTGTCATTTTTCAGGGAATTTTTGCAAGGATCAGACGCGATGAATACCGCCTCAGCAGAACTCAAGCCACCAACTTCAGGTGCCACAATTACCATGGGCAAGGACGGCTTGAATGTCCCCAGCAATCCGATTATTCCGTTTATCGAAGGCGATGGCATCGGGCGAGATATCTGGCGGGCGGCTGTCCGCGTTTTCGATGCAGCCGTCGAAAAGGCTTACGGCGGTGAGCGTAAGGTTGAGTGGTTTGAAGTGCTGGCTGGCGAGAAGGCATTCGACGCCACCAAGTCATGGCTGCCCGACGAAACGCTTAAGGCGTTCGAGACATATTTGGTTGGAATCAAAGGGCCGCTCACGACACCTGTCGGCGGTGGCATTCGTTCCTTAAACGTTGCCCTGCGACAGAAGCTCGATCTCTACACGTGCCTTCGTCCGGTGCAGTACTTCACGGGCGTGCCGTCTCCGGTGAAGCATCCTGAAAAAACCGACATGGTCATCTTCCGTGAAAACTCGGAAGACATCTATGCGGGTATCGAATTTGAAAACGGTGCGGAAGACAATAAGCGATTCATGAAACTCTTCAAAGCCGAGTTTCCCGAGATGTACAAGAAGATTCGCTTCCCCGATTCGGCGGGCATCGGCATCAAGCCGGTTAGCCAGGAAGGCACCGAGCGGATCGTCAAAGCGGCGATCAAGTACGCGATCGACAACGACAAGCCGTCGGTCACTTTGATCCACAAGGGCAACATCATGAAATTCACCGAAGGTGGATTCCGTGATTGGGGCTACCAGATTTCAAAGGACATGTTCGGCGCGACCGAGCTGGACGGCGGACCCTGGACACACTTCAAGAATCCCAAGACCGGCAAGCAGATCATCATCAAGGACGTCATCGCCGACGCATTCCTTCAGCAGATCTTGACGCGTCCGGCTGAGTACAGCGTTATTACGACGATGAACCTCAATGGCGACTATATTTCGGATGCGCTCGCGGCATGCGTGGGCGGGATTGGAATCGCACCGGGCGGTAACATCAACTACGACACGGGCACCGCGATCTTTGAAGCGACGCACGGCACCGCGCCGAAGTACGCCGATCAGGACAAGGTTAACCCCGGTTCGGTGATTCTCTCCGGTGAGATGATGTTCCGTTATCTCGGTTGGACGGAAGCTGCCGACGCAGTGCTGAAGGGGATCGATGGCGCGATCGGTGCCAAGACCGTTACCTACGACTTCCACCGCCAGATGGAAGGCGCGACCTTGCTCAAGTGCAGCGAATTCGGTGACGCCGTTATCAAGCACATGTAACCAGTAGGGTGCGTCCCGGACGCACCGTTTTGAAACGAAAGCGTCTGCAATGATCGTCAGTCCCCCACCCTTCCGCTGCGCTCAAGAACGGGGCACCCGCATCAAGCACGTGAAACAAACATGAACAAGCGACGACTGGGACATAGCGGCATTGAAGTTTCTGAGGTCAGTCTCGGTTGCTGGACGATGGGCGGTCCCAACTGGTCGCAGGGTGTTCCGGTCGGGTGGGCTGACGTCGATGAGTCCGAGTGTGTTGACGCTGTTCATCATGCGATCGATCAAGGCGTCAACCATTTCGACAATGCCGATGTCTACGGCAACGGTCGGGCGGAGCGGATGCTTGCCAAGGCGTTGGGCGAGCGGCGCAAGGATGTGATCGTCGCTACCAAGGTCGGTCACTTCAAGGGCACCGCAGTCCATGCCTACGACCCGCTGCACATTCGTCATCAATGCGAGCAATCGCTGCGCAATCTAAATACCGACTACATCGACGTTTACTACTTCCACCACGGCGACTTCGGCGAGTCCGATGCGTATGTCGATGGTGCGGTCGAAGTGGTCAATCGCCTCAAGGACGAAGGCAAGATTCGGGCGATCGGATTGAGCGCGTACAGCGACGACGACTTCACGCGCCTCGTTCCAAAGATCAAACCCACGGTTCTGCAAAGTTGGGCCCACTGCATGGACGACGGTTTCATCCGCAGGGGTGGGGCGGTCAACCAACTGCTCGAAGCGCACGACATGGCATTCGTCGCGTTCAGCCCGCTCAATCAGGGGATTCTGCTCGGTAAGTACAGCAGCGAGAAAGCGCCATCATTTCCGGAAGGCGACATCCGCAGCAGCCGCGACAAGTTCAAAGCCGAAGGGTTGCGGGCGGCCAACGTCTGCGTCGATCAGATCAAAGAGATGTTCGGTTCGTCGGTCGAAGAGATGGCCCGCGTCGCGCTGCAATACGTGCTCGCCCACGATCGCGTCGCGTGCGTGATTCCCGGTTTCCGCAACCAGCGTCAAGTCGAATGTAACTTGTCAGCCGCCGGCAATCCGCTGACCGATGCCGAAGTGCAAGCCATCCGCGACATCTACGCAGCGTGTCCGGTAGGGCAGTAACTCAATCGGCAATTCGAGCAAGCAACGCCGCCTGCCCAGCATTGGGCCCTTGCCGTCGGTAAGAAAAGAACCGCGTATCACAGATCGTGCATTGCGTCGGCAGGGCGATTCGCTCTGGTGCGATACCGCAATGTTCTAACTGCATGGCGATCATAACGGGTAGGTCGAGATACAACTTCGATTCGCCATCAATGTCACTTTCACGGCGCAAAACTCTCGCCGGGTTAACCGCGCTAGCTTCGACTTGTTGGGCTACATCATCTTTGATTTCATAGCAGCACGCACCGGCGCAAGGCCCGACGACTGCCCACGCATCCGGCGCGTTTGCGCCCGCCGTGTCAGTCATTGCAGCCACGAGTTTGGCAGCGACATTCAAACACGACCCCTTCCACCCGCTGTGCGCAAGTCCGAGTGCGTTGTGGGCGGTGTCACACACCATGACGATCGGGCAATCCGCAGTAAACGCCATGATTGCAACGTCGGAATCCGAAGTGACGAATCCGTCCATGCCATCGAAAACACGATTCCCATCGGCGGCAGTGACGATCGCGATGTTCTGGTCGTGGGCTTGTTTCGCGCAAACGAGTTGTTCGATAGACGAACCAACGGCTGCGCATGCTTTGTCGCGGCGCGAGTGTGTGCTGTCCGTATCGTTGCCGCTTGTTGAAGAGATGTTGTAACCGAGCGGTGCGAACACGTGATGCACGCCGCCAGATTTGTTGACGAATAACGATTGCCAGAACACATCCGATGGTTCGGTCGGAGGCGACCAGCCGGCGTTTGCGTATTGGTGTCGTGTGGCCGTCACGGATTAATCTTGAGCAGGACTTTGACGGTACTGGGTTTGGCGTTGATCTCAAACGCTTCGAGCCCTCGTTCGATGCCGATGGTGCGGCTGATCATGGATCGCACGTCGATCTGCCGGCGGGCGAGCGAGGCGATGGCGTCGGCGAAGGGGCCACACCGACTGCCGACGATGTTGACTTCGTTGATGACCGTGGGGGCAAGGTCGATCTTGCCGCCATCTGCGTAGGTGCTCTTGAGGACGATCGTTCCGCGTGGGCGGACCAGTTGTTGGGCGATCGCCAAGCCTTCGGGTGAGCCTGTGCATTCGATGACGACATCGCGATCCTGGCGGGGGGCTAACCGCTGTACATCGATCGATTGGATGTGTTTCTTCTCGGCTAACTCTAGCGTATGCGGGTTTCGGCCCACCACATCGAGGCGGCAGTCGAGCGTTGAGATGACCTGGGCGATGAGTAGTCCGAGCTTGCCGCTGCCGACCACGCTGACGTGCATGCGATCGTCGAGCGGGACCTGCTTGATGACTTGCCAAGCTGCTGCGAGCGGTTCGACGAAAACGGCTTCCTCGTCGGAGACGGTATCGGGGATTTCGTGCAGGTTGCGGACCGGCATGGTGACGAAGTCCGCAAAACACCCGTCCTTGTTGAGGATTCCGAGGACGGTGCGATTGGGGCAGTGATTCGACAAACCGGCTTGGCACATGGCACACGTCTGGCACACGCAATTGATCTCGCAGGCAACGCGCTTGCCCACCCACTCGTCCGGTCCGGTGACAACTTCGCCGACCATTTCGTGACCAAGCACGCCGGCAAAGCCCATGTACCCTTGCATGATAGCCACATCGGTGCTGCAAAGCCCTGCGTAGCGCACCTTGATCAGGCACTCGTTGTCCGTCGGTACCGGATCCGGGTGGTCCTCTCGAAATGTCAATTGTTTGTCGAAGACGAGGGCTTTCAATTCTGCATTCCTGAATCTACTTCTTCCATTTGAACCATGACCGTTTGGCCGGTTCTTCCGGCGGTGCGTCGGTTGGGGCATTGGCAAAAGGATCGGCGACGCCCGACACAAAATTCCGCCAGTCATCCGCATTGCAATCGTACGATTCGCCAGTGAGTCGGTGTAGCGATTTTTCAGCTTCGTAGCAAATGCCAAAATCGCGTTGACTCAATGCCGCGATCAAAATGTCCAGCGACTGACGCTCCGGAAAACAACCGAGCATCCGAACAGCTTCCAGTCGCACGTGACGCGATCGATCGTTTTCGACAACCTGTCCGGCCAGCCCAACCGAAGGCGCAAGTTGATCGCTCGAAACGCGGTCTTCATCGATGCAACGTCGAACCGTCTTTAGCGCCATCGATCGGACGGCCGCATTGTCGGCAGGGAGCTTGGCGTCGCGATCTGTCTCCAGGATCGCGATCGCGGTGTCACACGATTCGGGCATCCGCGATTGATCCAACGCCAGCATCGCCGCCGACCGAACGGGTTCGCTCTCGTCCTGGTTGGCGATATCGATCAACGCTTCAATCACGGGCGGTTCGGTTAGCTGTTTGCTCTCGCCAAGACGATGGATGGCATTGCGGCGTTCGTCGGCGGATGGATCGTTGGTTGCCACGGTGATGTAATGTTCGACATCGCCACGCGTCAACATCATCGACGGTTTGCGATCGCGAAACGTGCCTTTACATCCGGTTGAAACGACGAATCCGAATAACACGAATGCGACGATTTGCCCAGGTGTCAGCCGCCTGTAGCCTCGATCAATGTGCCTCGTGGATTGGGATTTCTTGTCGACGATGGGATAGCTCCGAATTCGTGATGTATCGAGTTGTCAGCCGCCGCAAATTACCACCTTTGTCTGACCCGCTCAATGGACATATCTGCCGACCCGTGTAGCGTGCCTGTGAAACCATGGCGGTGCGTGTCAGCTTTGCCATAGACGGCACCGCAAAGCGCTTCTACAATGCGAACCGCCCGTCTCGGAAGTGCCGGATGTTGGTTTGTCCGGTCGATGCCGAATGGGCGGACAGGCAAGTCATCTCGACCCGGTTTTGGGTCACGACTCGGCATGATTCGCTATTGCGTGAGTTCTGGAAAAGGAGTTCGCTCATTGTTCCATCCGAATTTGAAGCGAAATGCATGGGCCCGGCACGGCGCTCGGTTGGGAATGTCTCTATTTTTTTGCGGCATCGCGTTGTCGATGGGCGCGGTGGAATCGGTTGCGCAGGAAGTTGATCCGCAGCGGGCTGAGACCATGGAGTTCGACCCAGCCACCGGTCAGTGGAATGAGATTCTGCCACCAGTTCCGGGAACGCCCGAGGGCGACTTGCGACTTGCCCGCGCCGACCATGCCCGAGGCGAACATCGCAAGACCGTCAAAGCCATCAAAAAGTGGTTCAAGACATATGGCGACATGGACCCGCTTCGTCCGGAGGCTGTGCTGCTTCGAAGTCATGCCAAGATCGCGCTGAAGGATTACTACAAAACGTACAAAGATTTGCAGGAATTCCTCAGCGAGTTTTCGGGAACGAACTACGAGAACGAAGCGCAGAACATGCAATTCGTCATCGCCGAGGTGTTTCTTTCGGGAACCAAACGCAAGTTCATCGGCATCCGGATGCTGCGCGCCGACGACATCGCGTTGCGTATTCTGGATGACATCGTTGCGAACGATCCCGATTCGCAGTTGGCTGAGCTAGCCACCGTGACCAAAGCCCGCTACTACTTCGCCGAGGGCGACTACGCGTTCGCCGAGCAGGAGTACGGCTTCTTGATTCAACAGTACCCGCGTAGCCGCTACGTGCGTCAGTCGCTGCTGCAAGGTGCGTACGCGGCGCAGGCGAGTTTCACGGGTATTGATTTCGACGATGCCCCGCTGATCGAAGCCGAAGAACGCTTCCGCCGATATGTGTCGCTCTATCCCGGTTCGGCTGAGCAAGAGGGGATCGGATTGTTGCTGGATGGCATCAGCGAAACGCGGGCCGAGAAGGAATTGAGTATCGGGAAGTATTACGAAAAGGTCGGGCGCTTAAAAGCCGCCCGATTTTACTATCGATCAACATCGACGAATTGGCCCGACACGGTTGCTTCCATCGCCGCAACGGAACGCCTGCAAGCATTGGAGGGCGTTGAATTGCCGGAAGATTCGGACACGGTAAGTCCACCGGCAGATGACCATTCGCCGACCAACGATCCGGCATCCGATGAAGCGATCAAAGATGCGATCAAGCAGCAACCCAGCGCAAGTCGGCCAATCGATGGGGCAGGCGAGCGGGTGGCGATGCTTCAGATGTCTCCGCAGTAGAATCGGGGCGTGGCGGTTGTTCGATTTCGCAAGACCAGATATGGAACCCAGCAAGGAATGGAGTCAGGATGGATAGGGCCCGAAAATATCGATGCATGGCGCTCTTGTCGCTGATGATGGTTGGTCTTACCACGGGTTGTGGATACTCAGCCAAGCGGCCATTTTCTGCCGATATCGAGACTGTATGCGTCGAGATGCTGCATTCGCGGGAGTTCCGTCGCGAATTGGAGTTTCACTTGACCGAAGCGCTGGTCAAGCGGATTGAGATGGATACACCGTACCGGATCGCCGATCGTGAGGTAGCAGACACCGTTTTCAGTGGTGAAATCCTGGAGGTTCGTCAGAACGTCTTGGGCAATCTGTTTGAAACGGATGATCCGAGGGCGATTGGCACGTCGGTGGTGTTG
>BQJS01000212.1 GCA_021604825.1 Phycisphaerae bacterium
GCAAGCCCAAGAAGGGCTCCCGTACAATCGTCAGGTGGTTGCGAGCAATTCGACGGGTATCGAACTGTATTATTATCTTGAAGAATCCCCGCCACTCATGGAGATCAGCGAAGATGGTTTGATCCAGTGGCTGCCGTCCTACACGGACGAGGGAATCCATCTGGTGCGTGTGCTCGTCACAACAGTAGAGGACATGCTCGACGAATGCAGCACAACCGAAACGTTTGAATTGACCGTTTCTAACCGTAACGCAAAACCAACCATTGACGAAATTGACAATACCGAGTCCACAGAGGGCGTTCTTTACGCGGCCAATGTCATTGCAACGGATCCAGATAACGATCGATTGCATTACGCGCTGACTATACATCCGCCGGACATGTCGATCAGCTCCAGCACTGGCCTGATTACGTGGACGCCGAGTCAAACCGCGTATAACGACTGCGGGACGCCAGGACTCTGCACTGTCAAAGTACTCGTGACTGACCCGGAAAACCTGTTCGCCGAGAAGCTGTACAAGGTCAGCGTTGAGCAAGTCAGCGTACCACCGAGATTTGTGACCTATCCGGGTCGATCGGCGATTGTTGGCATGGAGTACAAGTATCTGGTGGGTGCGGAGGATCTGGATGATCCGACAGGGAAATCATTACGGTTTGCACTAACCGATTGGCCTGATGGGATGGAGATTCCAGATGATACCGGGTCCAACGGAAAAATCACTTGGACGCCGACACCGCAGGATTCGCTCAACGGCCCAGTTCGGGTTGAAGTCACTGTGGAAGAAGATGGAGAAGGTCTGGTGGTGCCATGGGCGTACCACATTGAAGTCTTTGAGCCGGTGTCGCCGAATCTAGATCCTTATATCGATCAGAACTTCCCGCCAGAGACTGTTGCGCTTTTGTCCGCAACTACTTACGGATTCCAAGTCGTTGCTGTGGATCCTGAGGAAGAACAGCTAACTTACGAGTTGTTTATCGAACCTGATCCGGGAACCAGCGCGCCATTGATTTCGTCGACTGGGTTGGTTTCGTGGTCGCTAGCTCAGGAGCACGTTGACAATCTCTATTGGATCAGCATCTATGTCATCGATCCGCACGGCGGATTTGATTGGATGGAGTATTCTATAAATGTATACGATGATGATCAGAACATTCCGCCAACGATTATCTCCACACCGATTCAGCAGATCGAGCTAGGTGATACTTACGTTTATCACGTTTTCGGCAGCGACCCGGATCTCAATACGAACGGTGGCGGCTATCTGGATTATGAACTGGTGCCGGCACCGGTCGGCGGGCTGACTTCTGCTGGATTGCCAGCAGGCCCGCTCGTCGCGCCGCCGAATGGCATGACGATTCTGGACAACGACGCAGATAACAACTCCGAAATCAGCCCCTACATCGCCGTCATCACCTGGACGCCCGACGCCACCCAAGTCGGAACGCATTGGATTGCAGTGACTGCCAGTGATTTGCCGGGGGGTGGCAATTCCGGTGATTACATATTCAACATCAATGTGACTCAGGGCGGTTCCAATCATCCTCCCGAAATCACATCGTCGCCTGACCAAGATGCCATTGTTGAAAACCTTTACGAATATCAAGTTGAAGTGCGTGACGACAATGTCGGCGACGTGCATTTGTACGATCTGGAGGAAGGCCCCTTCAATGCTGATCTCGATCCTGACACGGGATTGCTGACCTGGACGCCCATGATCAATCAGGTGGACAGTCACTGGATACAGATTCGGGTGACCGACAGTGCCGGCGCCGATGATTGGGAAAGATTCAATATCATCGTCAACACGGCCACCAATACACGTCCGGTGACGACGACCGGGCTTCCTGAAGAATTTGTCCAAACAATTGGTGGCGGGACCTACATACATGATTTCGGGTTCTATGACCCAGACGGTGATGATTCATGGCGCGGGACTCTGGAGGGCATGCCGCCGCTGATGACGTTCGGTGCTGGCGATGCCGACAAGACGTTCAGAATGACCTGGACGCCAAATGGATCATTGAACGGCACATATCCGATGGTATTCCGGGTGAAGGACGAGGCCGGCGCATCGGACGAGCAGCACTTCACGCTTATCGCGTCGAGTTCCGGGACAAACGCACCGCCAGTGATTCGGTCTTCACTCCCGAAACGCGTCCAAATCGGTGTCGCATACAGTTGGGATGTGATTGCAGACGATCCCGAGGACGGTTCGGATTGCACCGGATGTGTTTACTCATTGAATACCCATCCTGCCGGTGCTGACATTGACAGCGAGACCGGTGAGATCACCTGGACTCCTCTGGAAAGTCAGACCACAGGCAACCAGTTTGTTGTGCGCGTCACCGATACCCATGGTGCTTGGGATGAAGAGACCTATGTGGTCACAGCATCAGGCGACGGCTTGAACCACGCGCCGCGAATCACTTCGACACCAGCAGCCCGCGCAGCGGTCAACGCGACGTATGAATACCCTGTTCGAATTCTTGATGAGGACAGCAATGACACACACTCGCTGACTGTAGTTGATGGGCCAGCCGGCATGGCCTTCGCTGGAAACGAATTCGGCCTGCTGACTTGGGATACGACGGGTGTCACGGAAACAACTTATCCAATTCATATCCGCGTTACAGACTTAGCAAGTGCCCGAGATGATCAGTCATTCTTCGTGACGGTTTCAAGTAACGGACTGAATCATCCTCCAACCATTGACTCGAATCCGATTGAATCTGCGGCGCTGGACAGCCAGTACGCATATGCAGCCCATGCGGTCGATCCTGAGGACGGCGAGAATCTGACCTGGTCAATCTCCGGCGAGCCTGCTGGCATGACCATCAATGTCAACACCGGCGGGGTTGCTTGGGATGTGCCGCAATCGATCAATTCCAACAGCGAGTCGATCTGTGTTCGCGCAACCGATCTGGAGGGCGCTTTTGACGAACAATGTTATGTCTTGGTGATTTCGGATGCGGGTACCAATGGCGCTCCAAGAATCACCAGCCAGCCAATCCTGCGAGTGGTTGCGGGCAGACTCTACGAATACCCCGTGACTGCGCGAGACCCAGATGGACAAGAAGTGTTTCTAGATGTCCAATCTACAACAAGTCTCGGCTTCATTGATGAAACCCTAACTTGGCAGACAAATTTCGACGATGACTACGGCTCGCCATACGACGTCACCGTAATTGCGCAAGACAGCCAGGGCGCGACCAATACGCAGCGATTCCAAATTGACGTTGTGGCCAATGTGCCACCCAAGATCACGTCAATTGCCCCCCACCGCGCGATAGTGGGTATCCCGTACATTTACCAAGTCGTGGCGTTTGACCCAGACGATAGCTTCCTCGACTACGATCTCGGATACGTTTCAACGACCGGCATGTCGATCAGCACGAACGGGCTGATTACCTGGACGCCTTTAACTGAAGGTGCATTCGATTTTGAGGCAATGGTCACCGACGACAGCCAAGATGATGCGGTTCAGCCGTTTACGGTGTCTGTGGTCGGTATCGAAGACGGCGATGTGTTCCCGCCGGACATAGTGCTTAGTGTTGATGATTCCAACCTTGAATCATCGGGCCCAGTCATTATCGACGTCAAAGTATTCGAAGACGTTGCCATTCAATCCAATGGTGTGACGCTTACGATCGTCTTGCCGGGAGGGTTGATAGACACCACGTACAACGAATATGTCCTCCCGGTCGAAGCCGACGGCCGAACAGTTGATTTTTTGATCGATGACTATGCGCCGCCGACGGATGGTGCCTACCGCGTGATTGTGACAGCCAAGGATCAGACGTACACCGAACCGGTGATGCATCCAAGTTCATTTGCGACTGCGACAGCCGACTTCCACACAACAGTCGCAGGCGCTATTCCACCCGTCGCGGAGATTACCAGTCCACGCGGCGATATTCGAGATCTGGATGCTGGAACTGCCGAACAGAAACCGATTCGTGTGCCGACGGACATATTCGGGAAGGCGTATGACCCTGACGGAAACTTCTACAAATACGAACTCGCATATCGCAAAGTTGGCGAGGATGGTGTTGTTGTCTTCGCGTCTGGCTACGACGAAGTCGGTGATGATGATAACGAAGATATTCTAGGCCAGATCGACCCCACTAACATGGTCAACGGCCTTTATGAGATTCGTTTGACTGCGTGGGACCTCGCCGGCAACGAAACAATCTCCTTCGTGGAGTATTATTCGATCGACGGCAACATGAAGGTCGGTAACTTCACGATGTCGTTCCAGGACTTTAGCATTCCGGTTTCAGGGATCCCGATCAGCGTTGTTCGAACTTACGACAGTCGTATCAAGACCGAGAGCGAACTCGGCGTCGGCTGGAAGCTCGAACTTTCGACGCTTGCCCTTCAGGAAACACTGCATCCAGGTATCGCGTGGCCGTCCAGGAGCGGCGGCGAAACGGGTACCGAGTGCATTCTTGAAGGTGCCCAAAGCCATTCGGTGACGATTGCTTGGCCAGACGGACGTACGGAGATATTTGAAATACGCCCGGTTGCGGTGCCTGGATCGATTTCTCCAGTTGGAGGTGCATGCAATCCAACTGATATTGTCTCGATTGACTTCGTAAGGACAACGCCGGGTACGTCGACACTCGAACTAGGCGAAAGCGAAGTGTTGCCGCCGTCATGGGATCCCGTCACGAATACGATTGGGACTTTCGGTGGCGAAGGTGAAATCGATGCTCTTTGGAGTCCGCGCAGACTCATGCTCACCGCAGCCGACGGTTCTATCTATCGATTCGAGCGAGACTCCGCATCGCCTGACAACCATAGTTACCGCATCACCGATATCATTGATCTCAACGGCAACGAGATTCGCTTCGACAAGCATGGCATCACTCATTCCAGTGGCATGGGTGTTACGTTTGTGCGCAATGAAGAGGATCGCGTGCGCAAGGTGGTCGGCCCCGGTCAAGTCGAAGTTCGGTACGAATACGACGATGTCGGCGACATGACCCGATTCATCGACGCGGAAGAGAACGCCACGACGTTCCGCTACAACAACAAGCATGAACTTCTTGAGGTTATCGATCCGCGCGGCGTGACCGTCGCACGCAATGTTTACGACGATCAAGGTCGGTTGATCGAAACGATCGATGCCGACGGTCATCGGTTGACATATGAGCATGACATCGACGGGCGCAAGGAGACCATTACCGATCGCCTTGGCGTGGTCTCGCGATTCGAATACGACACGTTCGGAAACATCACGCGCGCGGTTCGTGATTTCAACACAAATGGTTCCGGCCACCTGAATCTTGAAACGGTTTACGAATACGATGGCGACGGTCGCAACCTGACCAAGACCACGTTCCCGCAGGAGGACCCGCTTAACACCAATGGCTTCCTATACGCAGAGACGCGCTACGACGCATTCGACAACGTCGAGTACGAGCGCGACATCAACGGCAACGAAACCACCTACACCTACAACCAGTATCAGCAGGTCCTGGCCGTCACCACGCCAGGGGAACGTGTCACGAGATACGAATATGACGATCACGGCAACCTGACGAAGATTACTTCGCCGGATCTGGTCGAAACGACATTCATTCCCGACGAGCAAGGCAATGTCGCAAGCTCGACAAACCCGCTCCACAAGACATCAAGTCAAACCTATGATGACAATGGATTTCTGTTGACGTCAACCGATGTGCTGGGCAACACGACGACCTTCACCAATGATATTTACGGCAGGCAGATTGCGTCGTCACGAACGCGTACACGTCCGGAGTGGCATCCTGAGGGCGATGACAGTGACACAATTGTCACGCAGACTTTCTATGACGACCTGGGCCGCGCGTTCCGCACGATTGATCCTTTGGGCAACGAAACGCTCATCACTTACAACGGCATCGGCAAGCAGAAAACCGTCACCACCATTAATGGCACGACGTCATACGAATACGATGCACGCGGCAACCTGACCTTCACGTCGTTCCCGGATGGTTCCACGACCGAAACGCAATACGACGCCGAAGGACGCAGCATCGCGTCGAAGGACCGCGAAGACAATTGGACGTGGTTCGAGTATGACCGGCTGGGACGATCGGTGCGCACTTACGTTCCCGTGCTCTCAGCCGGTGAGCCTACACCGCCATGCGGTGATTTCCCATGCAGTTGGAGCGAGCAAACGTCGGATCGCGACTTCACGGAGACAGTCTACGACAAGATGGGCCGTGCATACTTACAGAAGGACGAACGCGGCAACGCGACAACGACGATTTACGGCCACAATCAGCGCATCGTACGCAACGCGCTCAATGAAGATACCGTTTATCTTTACGACGACAGCGGCCAACTCACCAAGACCATCGACGCCAACAGCAACGGCACAACATTCGAATACGACCGTGACGGCCGCCAGATCAAAACAATCCGCCACGATCTCACGTACACAGAAGTCGAATACGACGATGCCGGGCGCAAAACCGACGAATACGACGCCAAACGCAAGAAGACCTCCTACGAATACGACGCAGCTGGCCGTCTGCTCGCTGTGGTCGACGCGCTAACGCACCGCACCGAATACGAATACGATGAATCGGGCAATCGAACGATTCAGCGCGACGCCGAAGGTCACGAGACGAAGATGGCTTACGACATCGCCGGTCGGCTGATCTATCGTGAGCTTCCGCTCGAGCAATCGGAGACCTTCGAGTACGACACGCTGGGCAATATGACGTCGCACACGGACTTTAACGGCGACACCACGCGCTACGTGTACGATCCGATTACCAACCGAATGACGAAGAAGATTCTTCCGTACACTTTGTTCGGCGCAGATTGGAACGGTGAATTGCTCGGGCCGGGAGGTGCAAGCACCGGTCAATTCATCGATGGTACGGTGGACTTCGTACTGACAAGTTCAAACGGAGAAGTTGACGAACTCATCATTTCCGGAACGCACAACATCGAGCAACCATATAAAGTCATTCTCGCCCGACCGAATGCCTACGACAAAATCCAGGAAGTCGAGCACACACAGAACTTCGCATTCACGCAGTCATTTACCGGTTGGACGCCAGCATATCTCGATGCCCTCGAAGCTGGCGAGTTGGTCATTCGACTCGTCAAAGGGAACACCAGACTTGCCACCCGCATCGTCGGTCGCTCGCCGGTGGTCGAATACGACTACACCGACGGCGGTCAGCGCATCCAAGCCGGTCGCGACACCTATGCCTATGACGAACGTGGCCGACTGACCCGCGAAACAAAAGCGACAGGCGATTACCTCAATTATGCCTACGCTGATGACGCCAACAACACGCGAACGCTTTCGATTCAACACTTCGATTTCGATGGCGTTCCGAGCAATCCAGCGGAGGTGACGTACCGCTACGATGCCCTAAACCGCCTCAGCAGCGTTTCGGACGATGGCGACACGAGCTATACGGATTACGGTTATGATCCGGTGGGCAACCGGGCATCGACGACGTATCCGAACATGACGCGGGCGGTGTATGCTTATGACGCGCTGAATCGTTTGAGCACGTTGACGAACATGCGCAATGCCGAAGATTCAGCCGCCAACATCAGCCAGTTCGCATACACGGTGACGGATGCGGGCAATCGGACGCATGTCGACGACACTTACGCCGATGACGACACGCGAAATCGCAAGGTTGATTACGGCTACGACGATCTGTATCGGCTGACGCGTGAGACGATCACGGAGAAGAACTCGGCGAACGAGTTCGTGGTGTCTCGTCGGATTGAGTACATGTACGACCGGGTGGGCAATCGCGAGACGATGACGGTGACGCACGACGACATGAATACATCCGGGGCGTGTGTGACCGAATCGGTGACGGCGTATGAGTATGACGCCAACGATCGGCTGACGAAGGCGACGACGACGGTGACGCCGCTATCGCCGGTGGCTCAGGCGCGCTTCAACAATTACTACGCCCGCAGGCCAGCCGGCTGGAC
>BQJS01000213.1 GCA_021604825.1 Phycisphaerae bacterium
CTGCAGGGGTGACGCATGCGCCTGGATTCCCGGCTGCGCGGGAATGACCCTACGGGGTTTGTTATCGTTGCGACGACCCGCCACTACCTACCGGGCCAACTTGATTGCCCAACAGGCGCGCCGCGCCCACTTCTTCAAATCCCTTCAAATCCGTCCAGAACGTTCCCTCACCGGCAAAGAACAAACGGATCGATTCCGGTTTGAAATCGTTGGCGAAGGTGTACAGGTTAAACGCCCGTCCGCCACCGAAGGCATCGACGAGCATGCGATACCCGTCGGCTTCGGCTTGGTTCTTGAACTTCTCGACATCGGCGCGGGCTTGGCCGAGGATCTCTGTCCGTTTGGCGTCGAGCAAGGCAATTTCCTGCTGGATCGTCGCGATTTCCAACTCTGCTTGGGCGTCGATTTCTGCGGCTCCCTTTTCAGCGTCGGCTAGGATATTCGCGACCATCACACGGGTGTCGGCTTGGATGGTTTCCTTAGCGATTTCGACTTTCTTCTTTGCCTCCTCCAGCTCAGCCAGCACCACGGCTGCATCGCGCTGCTTCTCTTTGGTCAGGCGTTTCTCGATGGCGATGTAGCTTTGTTGAATCGTTCGCTTCAGGTCTTCGGTGACTTGATCGCCTTCGATTCCGACATTGGGGGCGTGTACTTCAATCTCACGCACCAACGCCAGCAACACTTCCACCTTCTTGGCGCGGCAAACCTCTTGCAGTTTGTCGGTCAGGTCCTTTTGGAACATCTCCCGCTTTTCGCCGTGGATAAAGTCGCGGGCGTCGTAAGTTGAACCGATGTTTCGACAGATCGACGGAAGCTGCGAACCGATGACGGTCTCGAGCACGCGATCGACGTTACCGAATTCATTGATGATCGTCGCTGCGTTTTTCGGATCGATGCCCCAGATGATCGTGACACCGACGCGAATGTCGTAACCGGTGTCGGAGGGGAATGAAATTCGATTGTTCTCCATGTCGCTGACACGGATCTGCGAATACTCGTTGAATCCGACCTCGATGAGCGTGACCTTTTTCATCTTGGGGTTGATGAGGTAGACGCCCGGCTGCAAAACTTCTTCGACCGTTCCGCGCTGACCACGCTTGGAAAGCTGTCGCAGGTTTGTGCGGAATCCGTCGCTGGTGACGTTGACGAGCCCACTGTCGCCTGCATCCATTTCGGAAGTGTTGGCAAACATGTTCGTGACCACGCCGACAAAGCCAGCCGGTATGACCGCCGCCGGATACCGCTGAACATCGTAAACATACGGATTGAGCTTGTACGTTCCGGGCGTCAACACTTCCTTGATGATGCCGCTGTATTTGCTGTCACGCGAAACGATCGGGCTGCCGTCCGGCGAAGGGTCGCCCGTTCGACGTACGAGGACGCCCACTTCGGGGAATTTTCCTTTGAATTTGAAGTTGCCCGTTCGGACTTCCGCGCGTTGTCGGGCATCAAGCGAATGCACCCATTCCCAGGTCTTGGGATCGCCCGACGAAATCTCAACCAGCGGGTGGCGTTCGATACTCCAGGTGTACGGGTTCTTGAAGTAGCGACCTGGTCCGAGCACTTCGCGCTGAATTCCCTTTTGCGACGAATCGGTGGCCACCTTCTGGTTTGCCGGTAATGCGGCGCCCGTCTTGCGAATCAACACAGCGCACTCTTGTGGTGACACGTAGATCCGGAACGAAAACCAGAACAGGGCAATAATGCCGACGGTGACCAAGAGGGCCATCCCAATTACGGTACCAAGTAGTTTGCGAATCATTGGTCACCCCCTTTCGCCAACGGTTCAACCGGCGGCGAGAAATCTTGAAACGATTTGAAGATGTCGGCGAAAGGCCCTTCCGTGTTTGACAACACCGACTGAATCGACGGTGCTATTTTCTGCAAGAAGAAATGCTGGGCGTAAACCATGCCACCTCCGAAAGCCTCGACCGCGCTCTTGAGCGGTTCGGCGCGGGCTTGATAGTCGTAGAGAATCACATTGGCATCTGCTCGCCCACGAGCGACGATGGCTTCCGCCTGCTTGCTGGCTGACTCCAGGTCAAGTCGGGCGACTTCCAACTGACGGCTTGCGTCGGTGACGGAAATGATCTTCCGCTGCTCGGCTTCCTTGGTGAGGCTGACGGTTTGTCGCCTTGCATCACCGATGGCTGCGTTACGCGTTTGCATCTCGCGTTGTTCGACGAGAAGAGCTTCGGCTTGTGCTTCTTCGATCTGGTTGCGGCTGCGATCGATTTCCTGGTCGGCTTGCTCGCGTTGACTGATCA
Source organism: Phycisphaerae bacterium (assembly GCA_021604825.1). The sequence continues at coordinate 2,268 of BQJS01000213.1, forward strand.
GGCTAGCAACTTCGGGCGGCGGAACGATTTCACGGACGAGCGCCGAGTGAATCGTGATCCCCCTTTGCTCGCCAGCTGCCTGCAATTGCCTGGTCAGTTCCTTTTGAAACTCCGACCGGGTCTTTCCGCTGATGAAATCACGGGCCTGGAGTTTCGAGCCTTCGATTCGCGAGATGCTACGGGCGTAGGGCAAGATGATTTTGTTGATGATGTCTTCTTCGTCACCAAAAGCGACCGTCACGTCGGCGACGCGTTCTGGCATGATCGACCATTCGATGGTGCCCTCGATCGAAATCGTGAAGCTGTCGTTCGATGGGAAGTGAATGGCGTCTTGTCCGAGCATGTGGTACGTGCGGTTGCGGAGGTCGACGATGTCGATTTTCTTGAGATACGGATTGTAATATTCAAGGCCCGGTTCCAGCGTCTGTCGCTGCACACCTTGTTCGCCCGGTCCCACGGTGTAGGTGTTTTTGACGGTCGGGTCGTCGCCGCTCAGCAGCGTCACCACGCCAACATGACCGGCTGGTATTTGAATCGCCGGGAATTTCTGAACTTCGTAAGCGAGCAGGTTGACGTAGTGGCGACCCGGTCCGAGCGTTTGAGCCACGGGTCCGCGTTCGTCGGGACTGGTTGCGACGGTCTTCGGGAATTTTAAAGGCCGGCCAAACTTGCGAATGAGAACGCCGACTTCGCTTTGGCCAATGACCGTGACTCCGTTGCGGATCCGCTTATACGTGTACGGATTCGGATAATAGCGCCCTTCCTTGAGCGGTTCGAGGATGACGCCCTTGTAGCGATTGGTCATCTTCTTGCGGAGGGCTTCGAGTTCCACTTTGTCGCCGGGCAGTTCGCGTCCTTCGTGGACGGCAAGCTTGTCGAGCAATTCGGGATAGAGAACGATCTGATCCTCAAACTCCTCCCCCAGTTCAGCCGGAATGGTTCGCCCCGTCTTCCGCACCAGCACCAATACATCGTCGGCATTGACTTCCTGACGGATCACGAACCAAAGCGTTAACATGTATGCCACGAACAACGCGATCGCCAATCCAATGATGAGGGCGATGCGTTTCATGGTCGCCGACGGCATCGAACCGCCAGCATCGGGTTCTATCGAGTAGGACATGTTGCAATCTTCCTTTCAAGACGTGCAGCTATTTAAGACGTGTCGGAGAGGAGCATGCGCTTGGCAGGCCTACCTCAGTTTTTCACCGCAATGGGCGCAGAACTTCGCCCGTTTCTTGTTGCGTTGGTCGCATTTCGGGCATTGACGCGGATTGCCTGCGATCTTTGGCCGGTCGTTGGCATCGGATTGGCCAAACGCTCGGATCAAAATCGCCACCGCCGCAAACACGGAGACGATCATGCCAATCGTGACAATAAAGGTCATCGGGGCCATTGTCGCTTTCTCGAATCAAACGAAAGTCCAACGCGACGGTATCCAAACGACGTCTGGATGTCCTGCGTCCTGGGTGAAATATACCCCAGAAACGCCTCGTTCGCCGCTATAATCAAATCCTGGTTTTAGAATCCGCGACGATTCTGGCCCCCGAATCGATCCTTCGCCTCCGATTCCGTCTGTCTGATCATAGCCAAACCCAACGTCGATTGCGGGTTCGGTCATTGTTTGTTGTAATGAACCGAATCACTCGCGCGAAATTCGACCGAGTGCATCGGACCTATCCGAATACCCAGGAGTTTGCATCAATGGATCTGAAATCACGCGTCGATGTAGCCACCGGCAGAGTGCCAGCCGACCTCGTGCTACGTGGCGGACGCATCGTCAATGTGCTGTCCAACGAAATCCACGAGGGCGATGTCGCGATCTCGGGCGACCGCATCGTGGGCATCGGCGAGTACGACGGCAGGGAGATTGTGAAGCTCGATGGGCAATTCGTCTGCCCGGGTTTCATCGATGGGCACGTTCACATCGAGTCGTCAATGTTGGCCGTCCCGGAATTCGCGAAAGTCGTCTCGGCACATGGCACCGTGGCTGTTGTCACCGACCCACACGAGATCGCCAACGTGATGGGCACCGAGGGCATCCGTTACATGCTTTCGTCGAGCAAGCATTGCCCGATCTTCATCTACGTCATGCTGAGTTCGTGCGTCCCGGCGTCGTGTTACGAAAGCGCCGGTGCGGAACTGTCAGCCGCCGATCTTGAACCGCTACTCGCGAATCCCTGGGTGTTGGGGTTGGCTGAGATGATGAACTATCCGGGGGTGGTTGGCGGTGATCCTGTTTGCCTCGATAAGATTGCCATGATGAAGGATCGGCCCGTCGATGGACACGCACCCGGACTTTCGGGTCGCGACCTTTGTGCGTACGTCTCGTGCGGAATCGGTAGCGATCACGAATGCACGACGGCTGACGAAGCCCGCGAGAAACTGCGGATGGGTTTGCACATTATGATCCGCGAGGGAAGTCAAGCCCGCAATCTAGAAGCGCTGCTACCAGTGGTCACGCCGGAAACGCTTGATCGATTCATGTTCGTGACGGATGACAAAGACGTCGACGATCTGCTCGAGCAAGGCCAAATCGACCACATGATTCGCAAAGCGATCGGAATGGGGATGGACCCGATCCACGCGATCAAGCTGGCCACCCACAACACCGCGCGGTATTTCGGATTGAACGATCTCGGGGCAGTTGCACCCGGACGGTTGGCATCGATCGCGATTCTTGAAGATCTGAAGGAATGCAAGGTGTCGCGTGTGTACCATGCCGGTGAACTCATCGCCCTCGACGGCAAGTCGATGGGCAAGAGCGTCGAGAAGCAGCCGTCGCAGACCTTGAGGAGCAGCATCAATCTCCACTGGGTCGAGCCCGAGCATCTCAAGATCAAATCTCCGTCCGACGGACCCTGCGACGTTCACGTGATCGAGGTCATCGAGGACCGCATCGATACCGAGCGATCCATCGAATCGATGGCACCGATCGACGGATGTCTGCATGCCGATCCGACGCGCGACCTTGCTAAGATCGCGGTCTTCGAGCGTCACCAAGCCAGCGGCAAAGTCGGCTTGTCGTTTGTTCGAGGGTTCGGGTTCTCCGGTGGGGCGATTGCGTCGTCGGTGGGGCACGATTCGCACAATATCGTGGTCACCGGTACGAACGACGCTGATATGTTGGCGGCTGTGATTCATCTGGTTCGGATTCGCGGGGGCTTCTGTGTCGTCAAGGATGAAAAAGTCCTCGCTGATGTCGCGCTGCCCGTCGGCGGACTGATGAGCGACGTGGACGCCCAAACGCTCAGTGAACAATTACGCAAACTCCATGAAGCCGCCGAGCAATTGGACGGCAAATTGCGGCGACCATTCATGGCGCTATCGTTTCTGACGCTATCCGTCATCGGCCAACTCAAGCTGACGGACCAGGGGCTCATCGATGTGGACCGCTTTGAGTTGATCGAGCCGATTGCGACGTGATCGTTGGCGTACTTGACAAAATCGAAGCCGACCGGCGAGAATCTGGGTTACCCACCCGATCGGTGGGTTGCGAAGTAAATCGGGAATCGAGGATCGGTATGTTGGGCAATCAAGGCAATGGCCCCACTTATCGTATGCTGTTGCGGGCCCGGTTGGCTCGCTACCTTGGTGCCCGGTAGATCATAGTCCAGATAGATCATGGTAGTCTGCATTGGCTGGCGGATTGGAGCCAAATCAGCCGATTCTAGATGCAGTGAATTCCGTCGCAGCACGAACAGAGAATACGTCCGACTCGAACTAAGCTAGGAATGGCCATGCGTATCAAAAGGTGTTCGCCAATTCTGATCGTCGTGGGGCTAATTGCGGCCAATCTGGTCACGGGTTGCAGCGAGCAGACGTTCTCATCGTCGGTCTTGAACCCGTTTGATTTTAAGATGCCGTTTGTTCCGCAAGAGAAACCGGTTCGCATCGGAATCGTTCACCAGCGTGTTGGTTTATTTGATCCATCGACTTGGAAGATTGGTGAAGTCGGATCGCCCTGGACGCCGCTGCGTTTGCGTTTGGAGCGTCATTTAAACGCACCGGTTCAGATCGCGCCGCTTAAACCGTTTCAAGTCGCAGCCCATGTGCAATCGGGCCGCGTGGATTTCGCGTTTCTTTCCGCTCGTCAATACATCGATCTGTCCAAAGAGTTTGGGGATCTCGGAAGTGTCATCGCCGTGTCGGATGTTCGTGAGCGGCAGGGGTTGATCGTGGCCGACGCGAATTCGGAGATTCATTCGCTCAAGGACATCTCGGGCAAGCGATTCTCCTTCGGGCCAGCCGGCGATCCGGCGCTCGACATCAAGACCCGCGAAACGTTAAGAGCCAACGGCGTCGGAATCGACACGATCAAGAAGGAAATCCTGCCCATACCCAACACGTTTCAGCATCACATCTCGTCAGCCGAGTCGGCCTATGAGATTGCGTATGGCATCGGGACGCAGGTCGGTGTGATTGAAAAGTCAGACTATATGGACTATCCGGATTCGGATGGGAGTTTTTTGCTGCGGACGTTTGGCAAGGACAATTTCCGCGTGCTGGCTGAAACCGATCCGGTTCGCGTCGAGACGATTCCCGAAGGTCCGTTCATTGCGGCGGGCGATACGGATGAGGAATTGATTCAGCGGGTGCAGGAGTTTTTGTTGAATGCTTCCGAAAACGATCAGCCGGCGATGAAGGCGATGGGGCTGGCTGGGTTTGTTGCTCCCATCGATGACGTGAATCGCCAGCTCGCCCGTCTCGCATCGTCTCAGGCGGATGGCAAGTCGAACGAATCAACAACGCCTGATCAATCCAAGTCGATGCAACCCGAAAAGTAGCGCAAACGCTGGCCCCTCTAATCCATCGGATCACCATGAACGATTCAAACGTAAAGCGATTCCTCATCGTCGGTGCGGGCCGCCAAGGTTGCGCGGTTGCGGCATTTCTCCTGGAACAATTCGACGATACAGCCGTTGATTTCGTCGATTGCAGTGCGGAGCAATTGTCACAGGCCGTGAAGCTTCAGAAGGACTCGTCCCGGGTTGCGATTCACGAGGTCGGCGTGTCCCCGGTTGGGGATGGCCTGCGCGATTTAATGTCGCGAGCCGTTTGTGTGATTTCGTGCGTACCGTATCGATTCAATCTTGAACTGACGCAGGCATCGGTCGCAGTCGGTACACCATCTTGCGACCTCGGCGGAAACGTCGGTACGGTGGCTGCCCAACTCGAATTGGACGCCAAGTGTAAGTCGGCAGGCATCGCCATCGCGCCCGACTGTGGTCTCGCGCCGGGTTTGCTGAACATCCTCGCAGAGTACTGGGCGACTGATTGGGACTACAAGTCGGTTCGACTCTATTGTGGGGGCCTGCCGCAGAATCCGACGGGCGTGATGAACTACGCGCTGACGTTCAACGTCTGCGGTTTGCTTAACGAATACCTCGACGACTGCGAAGTGTCGCGCGGTGGTAAGCTTGAGATCATCAAAGGCATGAGCGAACCGGAACGGCTTGACGATCTTGCGCTACCGGGAGCGTTTGAAGCCTTCGCCACGAGCGGCGGGACATCGCGCGGAGCCAAGGATTACGCGGCGAAAGGTGTCGATTACATTTACAAAACGATTCGCCACCCCGGTCATCGCGACGTGATTGTTGCGATGTGTGAAATGGGTTTCTTCGACGCGAAGCCTTCGTCGCACGTGTCGGG
>BQJS01000214.1 GCA_021604825.1 Phycisphaerae bacterium
GCGATTTCTGCTTGTATCACCGGTCCTGGGGCGGGTTCTGTTTCGCCCGACGATGCTTGCGCGATCTCAGACTTTGATCAAGATGGCGACGTCGACCTAGCTGACATGATGATGATGCAGAAAGCGGCTGGTCTGTAGGTAGAGCTGTTCTTGCTTCAAATGAATTGCAACAAAAAGGCCCGCGTTCGATGATTCGGACGCGGGCCTTTTCAATGATCACGGATCGCGGTTCGGTCGAATTACGACTTACGGACGTATTGAATCTCCATCGCCTTGAATTCCTTGCCGTCCGGACCGGTGAAGTACGTTTCCATGTGGTTGCGATTCTCGTCTTGCAAAGTGATCACGGTTCGCTTGCGCATCGGTTGGCCCGTTCCGGGGTTGGTCATTTCACCGATCATGGTCCACACTTTACCAGAGGCATCGACCTCGCCCGACTCGGTTTGCATGAATGAGCAGACGGTGTCGATCCAAAGGCCTTCATACTTTTTATCGACCGTGTTGTATCCCCAGAAACCACGGCCCGCGAAATTTGGGAATGGTCCATCTGTGGCGTCGCCTTGGTAGGATTGCTTCAGGAAGAGGCCGCCAAGGTCGAGCGCGTTTTCCATGGTTCCGGTTGAAACTGTCGGTCCGCCCGGCCCCATCCACATTTTGACCTCTGCGGCAAACGTTCCAACAAACGGCTCAAATCGCTTGTGCGCGTCAGTGATTGTTCCCATTTCGGCGCAAGCATGCTCATCACCCATGATTTGGACTCCTCTTTACAGGTTTGCGTATAGGCCCGGACATAATGAGCTATGATCCTAGCAGATATGATCGGGTCGCGTAAACAGCCCCCGTTCGCTGCCGAGCGCATGATCCGGTGGCATTGCCATTTTCTGGCATGAAACTAGGCTTCCCGTACGGTTCTGATGTGGAAACCGAAACTCGTTTGGGTTTGACTGGATTTACAGGAATGACCGATCGACCAATGAAACCCAAAGACGTCTTCGCCCATCACCCGCGGGATTGGCGCGACAACCACTACGTCTATCCGGTCATATCTCGCCGTAGCCGGGGTTTGAGTATCGGGGTCAATCTCAATCCCGATCGGGCGTGTAACTTCGATTGCATTTATTGCCAAGTGGATCGAACGCTGCCGGTGACGGTGCGCGACGTCGATTTGAATCGCTTGCAGATCGAACTTGACGACATGCTCCAGCGCGCCACGGACGGCACTATTTTTGATCATGCGGGTTTTGGAAGCGTTCCGGCTGAACTACGCCGGGTCAACGACGTGGCATTTTCGGGCGACGGCGAACCGACCACTTGTCCCGAGTTTGTGGGCGCAGTCGAAGCCGTCGTTCGAGGGTTGCAGTCATTTCAATTGCCGAATGTCAAGATCGTGCTGATCACCGATGCGTGCTATCTAAGACGCGAGAATGTGAAGCGCGGGTTGGCGCTGATGGATACGAGCAACGGAGAGATCTGGGCCAAACTCGATGCCGGCACCGATGCTTATTACAAACGGGTGAATCGGCCAAACCATTCGCTCGACCATGTGATTGAAAATATCGTGGATGCATCAAAAGTCAGACCGATTTGTATTCAATCATTGTTTATGCGGATTGACGGTGTCGGGCCAGACGAATCGGAAATCGATGCGTTTTGCAATCGCCTCAACCATGTTGTTGGTGAGGGTGGGAAGATTAAGGAAGTGCAGGTATACACGGTCTCGCGCGATCCAGCCGAAAAGAACGTGACAGCGCTTTCTGATGAAGAGAAAATTAAAATCGTGGAATTGACAATGGCAAAAACAGGCTTGAACGTCGTCGCATATTAAGCGGAGGCGAATCTGTGGGAGAGGCGGGCAAATGGTTGGCCCGCAGTGTACATCTCATTTGGTCGCAGCACGACTGGTGGATTGGCGTATCAGACCCTCATAGGGGTGGTCTCCCGCGTATCGATCATGATTTCGTCAATGGGGGTGATTTCCAAAATCATCGGACATTCACTCCTTAGGCAGGGATCTGATCGATGAACAGCTTGATCAACTCCGAAACCCAACGGACAGCACTCAAAAGCTCTACATACATGACAGCCTCCTTCGAATAAAAGAATAAATAAGGACGGGCAAAGCGCGAGGCTGTCGGTGCTGTTCCCTTGTTGTTGGATAGCGCTGCTTTGACTATCCAATTTACTTGCGATATCGTCCACGCCTTGCATTGACTTGAAACGGCCATGCGCTTTGGGGTGTTGTTCAACCGTCGCTGATCGGAGGCTGCCCCGTGTGAGGGGTTCTGGGCATGCCAGTCGAACGATTATGGGCGGAGTAGACGTGTTCGATTTGGTTGAACGCCGGCCAATCGAGCGTCAATTGACGTGTATTTTAAGGAGCTAGGTTGCCACCATTCTGCAAGATCAAAGACCGTACGGGTTATCGGGCGAGTGACTGGGATTTGGGAGATGATGCCCCCGCGCGGGAGGCGTGGATCGACATCTTTGCGAACCACACTGATTCGCTTATCAAACACGCCCGCGACAATTTTTCGCCGCCGTCCGCCGATCAGATGGCGACTTATCGCAGCGCCTATTTGAAATTGCTCGATGGCGTGCGAGAAAACCCAAACGCCTACGCCCCGTTAACCATCTACAAGCTCTGCGAACAGCGCGCGGACATGATGCGTGAGCATGGCATTGGTGATCCGTATGACCGCGTCAAAGCCGACGAAAACAATGCGGCGCTCTCGCTGCTGCCTTCAATCCTAAAGGTTGTAGACAACTGCGCAGAAGACGAAATTGTCGAGTTGTTGATCCGTGGGATTCTCGCAGGAAACAAGTTCGATCTTGGTGCCCAAGCCACGATGGATCAGCACGCCGAAGGTGGTATCGATTTTCGGGCAACACTCAATGAATTGCCCGCCCGCCCTTGGTTCAAGGACGATCTCAACACGTTGACTGATCGGTTGTCGCCTCGGAAGTGTCGATATCGGCGGGCGATCTTCTTCGTCGACAATGCGGGTGGCGATGCGATTCTTGGCGGGGTCCCGTTCGTGCGATACTTGCTTTCGCAAGGATGCGCGGTGGTGTTTGCGGCCAATAAGGAACCCGCGCTCAACGATATTCTTGTCGACGAATTGAACGCATGCCTGGCTCAGGTGGCTCAATTCGACGAACAAATTCATCAGGCGTTGGAGTCGAAGCGACTCACTGTGGTGGATAGCGGTTGCGATTGCCCGTTGATTGATTTGTCCGACGTCACCGGTGAATGCAACGCAGCCGCCGCCAACTGCGATCTGCTGATTTTGGAAGGGATGGGGCGGGCGATCGAGACGAATATCGATGCCGTTTTCACGTGTGACACGATTCACCTGGCGATGATTAAGAATCCGCTGGTGGCTGGTCATCTGGGTTGTTCGATGTTTGACCTGGTCGCGTCGTTCACGCCGGCTGGCCAAACGCCCCAGATTCTGTCGCGGAAGTAATCAGTCAGCAGGCAATTCAGCAGGCGTCAGAAGGGCAACGGTCAACACGCCCGCGAGGATCAACCCGACGCCAACCCACTGTCCGGCAGACAAACGCTCTTGAAGACTCGGAAGGAAATAAGCCGCCACCGATATAATCGCATATCCGCCGCCGACCATGATGGGGTACGCAATGCTGATTTGCAGGGTCTTGGACTGCAATGCGTACATGTACAGAAACGCGTTGCAAGCGAAGCAGGTCAGCCCCAGCAACAGAACCGGTGATCCGAGGATTGTTCGGATGGCTCCCGTGGCTCCGTTTTCTGCGAGCCCGCCACCTTGCGTCCCGACTTTCATGGATATATTTGCAACGGCGTTAAGAATGAGGGCGCCGCAAAGGGCGATCATATATTTCATCAGTGGCTCCGCTTGGCCTATGCAATGTGGTCTATGGCAATTTCCGGCATTGGGTAGCACAATGTCTGCGACTCCGCAAGCAAGCCGGTTACCCTACAATCGGCATCATGATCGAGTGATTTTGACATTCAATTGCCCGACGCGTCAAATAAAAACAAATCGCTAGGCTGGAGACTGGTATATCAATGACTCGTATCTTGGGCATCGAAAGTTCGTGTGACGAGACGGCTGCTTCTGTTGTGGTTGACGGACATGACGTTCAGAGCAACGTCGTCGCGTCACAGGTTGAACTGCATCGTAAGTTCGGCGGGGTGGTGCCCGAGATCGCGTCGCGAGCCCACATCGAGTGCATCCACAACGTGGTCCGCATGGCGCTTGAGGAGGCGGACTGTGGGCATTCGGATATCGACGCCATCGCCTACACCTGTCGACCGGGCTTGGTGGGATCGCTCTTGATCGGTGCGACCGCAGCGAAGACGTTAGGTTGGGCTTGGCAGAAGCCGTTGATCGCCGTCAATCATGTTGAAGCTCACGCAGTGAGTGCGGCGATCGGTGTCGATCCGGCACCCTGGCCCGCCGTCGCGCTTGTTGTGTCCGGTGGGCACACGTCGCTTTATCTGGTTGAGGATTTTGAATCGGTAAAACTCCTCGGCTCGACGATCGACGACGCGGCGGGCGAGGCCTTCGACAAGGTCGCGACGATGCTGGGGTTGGGTTATCCAGGCGGTCCCGTCATCGATCGGATTTCGGAATCAGGCAATGCCAAAGCCCACGCATTTCCTCGCACACTGTTGGACCGCGACTCACTTGATTTTTCGTTCTCGGGAATCAAGACCGCCGTCCGCTACAAGATTCATGGCACAGGGCAAACGACCGGTGGCCTTGAGCAATTGAGCGAGCAAGACATTGCGAATATCGCGGCATCATTCCAGCAAGCGGTGGTTGATGTTTTGGTCAAAAAGACGATGCGTGCGGTGGCCCAGACTGGTGCGACAACGGTGGTACTCGGCGGCGGGGTGGCAGCCAACCGTTCACTTCGCGGGTCGTTGGAGTCGGAATGCGACAATCGTGAGCTGGCGTTCTTCGCGCCGAAGATGGCCTATTGCGTGGACAACGCGGCGATGATCGCATCGTTGGGGTTCCGCATGTTTGAAAACGGCCGGACGGTTCATCTCGATGGTGACGTCAGTGCCCGCGGATGATGGTCTGATGCCGTGGAATTCACGTGATTCCGCATCAGTTCAGAATTGTTGAAGGCATCGCGTTCGCCCCATACACTCCGTGCATGAATGAAGATCTGATCCGTTCCATGCTCAGTAGCGTCCAAAGCGGTGAATTGCCCGTGTCAGACGCCGTCGAGCGATTGCGCACGCTTCCGTTTGAAGACCTTGGATTCGCCACCATCGATCATCATCGTGATCTGCGGTGCGGCGTGGGTGAGGTCATATTCTGCCAGGGCAAGACGCCGCAGCAGGTTCAATCGATCTTTGCGGTGTGCGCCCAACGTGGTGGCAATGTCCTAGCGACGCGAGCAGAAAAAGACGTAGCCCAACTCGTACTCCGTGAGTATCCCGATGCAAAGTACGACGAATTGGGGCGGACGATTGCGCTTCGGCAGGTCGAACCGAACTGGTCTGAATCGGAAGTGACGATAGTCACCGCCGGTACGAGTGATTTACCCGTTGCCCATGAAGCCCGCAATACGGCTGAGCATCTGGATCAACGCACGCGATTAATCACCGACGTTGGTGTGGCCGGCTTGCATCGGTTGCTCGCCCATCACGAGGCGATTTCCGAAGCGAATGTAATCGTGGTGGTGGCGGGGATGGAGGGCGCGCTGGCTTCAGTTGTCGGCGGACTGGTCAGTTGCCCGGTGATCGCGGTTCCCACCAGCGTTGGATACGGGGCGAGTTTTGGCGGGCTGGCGGCGCTTCTGGCGATGCTCAATTCATGTGCGGCTGGCGTCACCGTGGTTAACATCGACAACGGATTCTCGGCTGGCTACTCTGCCGCGATGATCAACCGTAGAATCGGCGCGTCAGCCACTTCGAAGTCTTGTTCACAAACCGACGGAGGTCGGTCTTGAAACCCCAGCAGATTTCAGCAATTCCCAAAGTCCCGCAAAGGTCGGCAGACGCTCATAAAGGAACCGTGGGGCGTATCGTCGTTTTTGGCGGTTCGTGGGGCGAGGTAGGCATGGTGGGGGCGTCGGCGCTGGCTGCCAATGCGGCGCTGCGAAGTGGGGCGGGGCTCGTTCAAATCATTACCGAGCGCGAAGCAATGCCGATCGTGGCACCGCTCGCTCCGTGCGCAACGACGCGTTGCCTGCCTCCTGACGGCGACTTAGCGAAGTTGGCTGTGGAATTCGGCGCTGACGTCGTGGCGATTGGTCCAGGACTGGGGCAGTCGATTCAGCCCGAGCGCATTGTGGCACTCCTTGAAAACTTCAGCGGCGGGATCGTTGTCGATGCCGACGCCCTTAACGCGTTGGCGAAAATGGGTGAGTGGATTGCACGCTGGCCCAAAAATGTAGTCATCACGCCGCATCCCGGTGAATTGCGTCGCTTGCTTGAGGGGATGGGGATGTCTGAGCAGTGCGATAACAGCCGTATTGACGCAGCCAATGCACTGGCTCTTCGGACCAAAACAACCGTCGTCCTAAAAGGACAAGCAACAGTCGTCACCAATGGTGAGCAGTACTATGTCAATCAGACGGGAAACGCGGGAATGGCGACAGCTGGCACAGGCGACGTCTTGACGGGGATGATCGCGGCGCTGATGGGGCAGGGCCTGTCGGCGATCGATGCCGGTGTGCTTGGTGTGCATGCGCACGGGTTGGCTGGCGATGCGGCGGCTGCTCATTTTGGGCGTATTTCGATGACGGCGCTTGATTTGTTGGAATCGCTTGCGGAAGCGTTTTGCGACCTTGAGCACGAGGCGCAGCGCTAGTGACGATCAGCACGTAATCGGACGTGTCGCCCGACCGTAATTCCTGTTTCCTCGTCATTCCCCCGGAAGCAGGAACCCACACCCCGCAGTACCCGTTCTGGACTCCCGCGTGCGCGGGAGTGACGAACCAGTTTTCACTCTCGCCAATTCCTGCCCGCCTAAATCATACGTTGTGGGGCTTAGCCGATCTCGCGTCCCAGTACTCTTGCGGCTTCCATCACATCCTTGTCGCCACGACCCGATAGGTTGATCACGAGAATCTGATCCTTCGACATTTTTGGTGCCAACTCCATGGCGTGGGCAACCGCGTGGGCCGACTCCAATGCCGGAATGATCCCTTCGGTTTCGCAAAGGGCGGTGAATCCTTTCAATGCGTGTTCGTCATCGACGTTCGTGTATTCGACGCGCCCGATTGAATGCCAATAGGCGTGCTCGGGTCCGACGCCGGGATAATCCAAGCCAGCCGACACGGAATGTACCGGCATGGTTTGACCGTCGTCATCTTGAAGCACGTAGGTTTCCATCCCGTGCAATACGCCCACACGACCGGCTGACAGCGTGGCTGCATGAAGTCCCTTGCCAACCCCCGCGCCGCCCGCTTCAACGCCGACCAATTTGACCGACGTATCGTCGATCAGTGGTGCGAAGATGCCGGCTGCACTGCTCCCTCCGCCGACACAAGCCACCACGCAATCGGGCAATCGTTGATACTGTGCCAACATCTGGGCGCGAAGCTCACGTCCTATGACCGATTGAAAATCGCGAACCATCACCGGAAACGGGTGCGGCCCCATCACGCTGCCGATGACGTAATGCGTTTCGCCGCAGGTCGCCATCCAGTCGCGCATCGCGGCGTTGATTGCATCCTTCAGCGTGCGTTGCCCTGATTCAACAGGAATGCACTTCGCACCGAGCAATTCCATCCGAAACACGTTGAGCTTCTGTCGGCGTACGTCTTCAGCGCCCATGTAAATCTCGCATTCGATACCAAGACGGGCGGCTGCGGTTGCCGTGGCGACGCCATGCTGCCCCGCACCGGTCTCGGCGATCACGCGTTTCTTGCCCATGCGTTGTGCGAGTAGCAGCTGCCCCAAAG
>BQJS01000215.1 GCA_021604825.1 Phycisphaerae bacterium
CCCCCGCCCAGTAAGTAGCCCTTGTAAGTCGAGCACTTGCGGGGGCTTTGTTCTTTTTACGCATTCGATTGGATTTTGAATTCCCAGCCGAAATGCGCCTGTTCTTGATGCCGCAAGCAACGGTATAAATTCCCTAACAAATTCGAAATATTTCGCATCAACGTCCGAAAACAATTATGTTGACGGTATCGTAGGCCCTTTTATTAAGGGAGGTGGTGCATGTTAGTAAAATTTTTGCAGTCGCCAGTTGCAGCCCAAGCTTACCACGTCAAGCATGCAACTGGCTGTATGCCCGCAAGCAAGTCAAGGAACGGATTCCCACCGCCCATTTGATAAGGACGGATATCCGACGTTCGGATAGGTGTTGGCGACGTGGACAAGACAGGATGTTATCGAGAGACTTGCTAGGGCACCAAGATTGGTGCCCGCTTTTTTGCGCTCACAGAAAAGCTGATATTTGACATCAAGCAACCCAACTCATGCCAAACCATCACCCGGAAACCGCATCCCAAATTAAACAATCCGTATGCGCCCCTCCGTTTACGTTTTGCTTTGTATCTGCCAGTTGATTCGAATTGATTTCATCGGGGGTTGAGATGCACCAGAAAAACCAAGAGCATTGGCCTCATTCTTGTGTGATCGGGTACCCAAGAATGTAATTGGATCAAGTCGGGTTATCGACACGACAGCCGCCGGTTTGGATTCGGTACAAGCACGATAGCTGGCACCAAGACGGAGGGGGGAACGATGTGCAACGATGAGATGATGGCGCTTCTCTACGAACTGTTTGATCCTTCCTTACCTCGTCTTGCGCCCGGCGATGATCGTTCGACTGTTGATGCCCTTCGAATGTTGTTGTCGGAAGGATCGAACACATATCCGGAGCAACTCAAAGTTCTCGATATTGGCTGCGGCAATGGCGCGCAGACCATTGCGTTGGCCGGGGAGATCGATGGTTCGATCCTGGCTGTTGACAACCATCAGTCGTTTCTGGTCGAGTTGCAACGGCGGGCTGAGGCCAAGGGTGTTTCGGATCGCGTTCGAACCCTTGAGCGGGATATGTGCGACTTGCATCTTCCGGCTGAGTCGTTTGACCTGATCTGGTCTGAGGGGGCGCTTTATATCATGGGGTTTGCAAAGGGGCTCGCGGCGTGCCGTGACCTGCTGTTGCCCCACGGAATGTTGGCCGCCAGCGAGTTGTGCTGGCTGCAACCTGACCCGCCAACCGAGTGCAATGAATTCTTCGACAACGAGTATCCGGCGATGACCGACGTCGAAACGAACTGGTCGGCCGCCAGACGCGTAGGCCTCACGCCGATTGGCCACCTCACGTTGTCAGAGTCGGCATGGTCGAACTACTTCAACCCACTCGAACGCCGCCTCCGGTCCATCCGAGAAAGACACGTTGACAACCCAAGGTGGTGCGAGTTGATCGCATCGGTTGAAAAAGAAATCGAGATGTACGACAAGCACTCGGCGTACTACGGTTATGTGTTCTTCTTGATGCGACGTAATTGAGTGGCGCAGGTCGGGGCATCGGCCCGTCGTTGGATAATAAGGCTGTCGAGGTGATGCTCCGACTTACATTGCTCTGTTGCACATTAGTGCTGCGGCCGAATCTTCTTGAGGGTCCGAATGACAAATTTAGAGCAAGCTTCAGCACCACTCTTGTACGATTCTAGTTGACTCATTCCGATCGTGTCTGAAAACCATCCCAATTGAAACGTTCCGTCCTTCTCGCGCGCAAAGAACCAAGCCGGGCTACCGCATTGATCCTGGGAGAAGCATTCCCATTCTTCTATGGTCTCGGGATGCTGAGCGATGAACTCGCGCATTCCTTGTTCAGCAACGTCTTCATGCAAATCCAGGAAGCCGGAATTCTCCACCAACGAATTCAAAGAGACATTCTGATGGGTTTTCATCTTCCGAGGAATATACATCACGTTGGCAATGGTTTCTCGAATCAACGGGTTCATCTTTATTCTTCTATTCGCCGTGCGAGCAATGTAGATCGCAAGCCTGCTACATCATAACTCGCTGCTGCTTGGATCTCGACTAGTGGGATGTTGGCTGCCCTTAGTGCGTTCGCGAGAAAGGCATCGCGTTTTTGTCTTCGTTCTCTCTTGTGCGTTTTGTCGTTGAGTTCGATGACGGTTTTGATGCTGGTGTCGTTCGGATCGATGAGTACGAAATCGACGTGCTTTTGCGTGATCTTGGAGCCGTAGCCTTTGTTCCAGTAGTTGCCTGGGCAGGTGATGATGTCGGCCAACCTGACCTTCATTGAAATCATGTATTGATCGGCGACGGCTTGCTTGAGGACTTGGAAGAAAGCCAACTCGCCTTTGGTCAGCAATTGCTTCCTTGAATAATAAGGGAACACTTCGGCGGATTCGACAGGCCTGGCTTTTTGAGGTTTGGCTCTTGGCGGCTTGCTTGAGCTGATCACGTCGAATAGGGTGGCTATGAACTCACCGAGGGTTTTCGGCTTGCGCGTGATGATAACCGTTGCGACGAGTACGACAACTAGGATGAAGAATAGACCGAGCAGCTTGGACATGGTAGCCAATAGTATACCGGGATTTAGTTCGATAGCGTAGCTTGAGCGCGCTTGACTCATTTGTATCGACTTGGACTCGGCAGACACTAGGTGGCTAGCATCTCGTGGCACACCTATACACGGCCCGACCTACAACGCTCACCGATTGTCGCTCAATCTTCAGGCAAATCACCTTCCATTCAAACATGCCAACCCAGCGTTTTTCGACGTTCTGCGGCTCATGAGGGCCGTTTTCTTGATTTTTTGAAAGATCGGGCGGGGGTTGTGCCCAATGGTTCTACGTTGGGGGTAATGCCGGAGACGAATGACGTTTCCGGCTTTTTGATTTTGGGGGGCCGGTGCGGGGATTCATTCTGCATGCAGGCGACTTTGCGGCTTTGGGAAGCTGCGGGAGATTCACTATGGGTATGAAGAAAATGAAAAACCACGTTTGGTTTCGCACTTTGGGCACGCTGTCGTTGAGCGTGTTTTTTAGCATGGGCGTTGTTGGTTGCGGTCTTACTCCTCCGGGCGGCGAAGACGATCCCGCACCTCAGGTCGATCCGCCGGCTGACGATCCGCAGGATGATCCTCAGGACGACCCGCAAGATGACCCGCAGGACCAAAACCAGGCACCGTCGGCTGATGCCGGTTCCGATCAAGCCGCTCTTGGTGGCGACACCGTAACACTCGATGGTTCGGGCAGCAGCGATCCCGATGGCGACGCGCTTGCGTTTAGCTGGTCGCAAAATTCCGGTACACCGGTCGCTCTTAGCGATGCCGATACCGATTCACCAAGCTTCACCGCGCCGGATTCAGATGAGCAGATGGAATTTGAACTCACCGTCGAGGACGAGGGTGGTTTGACGTCGACGGCTACCGTCATGGTCACGGTGACTGCACCGTCGCAGCCACGTCTCTACATTGCCCACGTCGGTAACAATGTAACCAGCTACGAGAATCCGTCGGAAGTCAATGGAAACATCGTACCCGATACGAACCTGTTTGGTGCGCAGACGCAGTTGATGTTCCCGGCAGATATCGTTGTGAACGGAGACAACCAGTTGCTCGTTGCCAACTTTGCGGGGGCCAGCGTGACCTCGTACGACGATGCCGATCAGACCAACGGTAACCTTTCGCCCGATGGTAACGTTCAGGGGGCGGCGACTCAGTTGAACCCGAACGGTCCAACCACCATGGCGATCAACACGAGCGAAGATCTGCTGTTCGTCGCAGACAGGGTGACCGATGATATCAAGGTGTTTGCTGATACGTCGAGCTCGACGTTCAACGGGAACCTGGCTCCGATCCGTACGATCGCCAGTGTCGACATCAACGATCCGATCGGTATCAACTTTGGAGCGGACGACGAGTTGTACGTTGCGAACAACGGTACCACGAATGTCGCCGTCTTTGCTAATGCCAGTTCGCTCAACGGCAACGTGAACGCGACGCGGATCATTACCAGCCCCGTGTTCACGAACGTCACCGATGTGTTCATCGACGAAAATGATACGATGTACGTCGTCGATGGTCCCGGGTTTATCTTTACGTTCTTCGACGCTTCGACGCTCAACGGCAACGTTCAGCCGGACCTCACGCTTCAGGTCCCGGGAGCGACTTTCCTGACGGCGATCGCTGTCGACGCGGAAGGTACTGCATACATCGTCGATCACGGCGACAATGCGATCCATTCGTACGATGACATCGACCTGTTAAATGGTACGATCGCACCGGACCGTACGATCCAGGGCGCCAACACGCAGATGGCCGGTCCGATCCGAGTCTTCCTGGTGGAGTAGTCGCCACGGAGAAAATTAAATAACGACGGTCGAAGGGGTCTGGGGATTGAATCTCCAGCCCCCTTCTTTTTTTGCGCAAATTGAGAGCGCCCGCTACCATGAGATTGGCATGTACGTAACAAATACCATATATGTGGTCGCAGAATGCCGGATCGGGACACGTCGCTATCCAAAACTGAACACGCAAACGGGAGCCATCAGATGAAATCAACGCAACGAATCATATGCATGTTGACGTGCTGCGTGTTTGGGGTGGCCTCTTCGGCGCTTGGTGAAACTTATCGTGACGATCGAAACCACTTTACCATCACAGTGCCGGATGGTTGGGTCGCGATTGCCCCGGAGACAATTGAGATGGTCAATGCAACGATTCGGGAGCAGATGCGCAACTCGAAGACCCAAGGTGTTGAACACGACGCAGGGTTTCAACTTGAGGGAACGCCTCCCTTGGCGTATCCATACTTCCTGGTGCAGGGCATTCGCCAGGATTTCTCCGAGATGAGTTATTCGGCGCTGGAGCGTGGGTTGGGAGTGGGGGTCGAGGACGGTGTGCAGGAGGCTAGCGAGGCGTTTTCTGAATTCATGGACAATGCAGAAATTGGGAAACCCATTCTGGATCGTGAGAAGGGACGGATAATGACGTCGGTCGAAATGGATGTCGTCGGCGTTGGAGAAGTTAAAGGCATTTCGGTGGGGTGGCTGAGCAAGGATGGGATCATGAACATTCATTGCTACGCCCGCGCCAGCGACTTCGACAAGTGGGCGCCCACATTTGAAACCATCACGAACAGTCTGCAATTTGACGAGGGTTACAAGTTCAAGCCGAAGATGAACAGCGTACTCAGTTCTGCGATGCGTGGGGCGATCATCGGCGGGGTCGTAGGTGGACTGGGCAGCCTGATTTTTGCTGGCGTCAGAGCCTCGAAAAAGAAGAAGGCGGCATGACTGGATCTAGAATTCGATTTCAACCTCGGCAGTTCACGCCCCGAATCACGTTGCCCATCAGAACGACTAGTGCTCAAGATGGTCCGTTACGTCAATCGCTGGCAGGCCTTCGGGGGTTTCGACGTGGGCTGAGAAGCCCCACATGCCGCCGCCTTGGCTGATTTTTAGTAGTAGCTGGTTGCTTCCTTTTTTGAGTTTGACCTTTACGCGATCCTGCTTTGACGTATAGGGGCGGCCGACATCGTGGCGATAGACTTCGCTGTCGTTGAGCCAGACAGCCACCCCGTCGTCGCTACCGATCGCGAGGGTGACATCCATTTCGCGCGGGGTGTGCAGGTAGGTCAGCACGTATGCCACTGCGTTGTACTGAATCCCGCCAAAGTACTTATGAAACTCGACGAAGAACTCGTCGGTCAGGTCGCTGTCGGGCGTCACGGGTCGCTCGATCTTCTGCCAGCGAATCGGCTTGTTGTCTTTGCCGGTGTACGTTGCGGCTAGATCGATTTTCTGTTCCGGTGCAAACACTGTCTGCAACCGTCCGGCGTTCGGGGCATCGAACGGACCGAGCAGATGCCAGCGGTTGATCGAAGGGAACAGCGTGGTGCTGATCGGAATCCCGATGGTCGCGATATCAGATAGCTCGACAATCATGTCACCGCGCAGAATCGTGGTCTGCAACGGCCCCTCACGTTCAAGCTCAATTCGTTGACCGATCGTCTCGCCAACGTTAGCGCGGACCTTGCCTGTCGCACCGTTGTTCACAGTCCTCCAGTTTTTTGGAGGTTCTAAATCAAACGTCGCACTCCATTCTCTGGCGCCGGTTACGGTTTGGCTGGTCAGATCGGTCGATACTTCCAAAGTACAATGAGTCGCGGTTGGATCCTTTGAGGATAGATGCACATAGGGAACCAGACCCAGTAGGCGGCAATAGCATTTGCGTTTGGTTTGCTCGTCTGCTGTCGATTTCTTCACTTCTCCAATCGTCTGAATCCATGCGAGGAGGCTGCCCGCCACCGTCTTGTCGAAGGACACGCCCTTCGCCCAATCTTCCTTGACGATTTTCGTAGTGATTGTCTGTGGATCATCAAGGTCCAGCAGGGCCTCGACTTCCGCCAGAGCCCGCATTCGCCCACGCAGTCCATTGGCGTTCCATGTATTTCCGGCGTACGGGTAGTCCATACGCATGGCGATCGAGCAGCCGTTGGTCTGATCAACAGGCTTGGTTCGTATGACGAATTGCATCTCGTCCAAGTCTCTGCGCCAACCGGGTGCGTTGGGTTGCTCCGCCTCGCCTACAACTTCACCGTTAATCTGCAGGGCTTCCTCGCTTATCTGGAACATCGGTGAAAATAGATGCAGGCGCAGCTCGTAAACACGCGGTGGTGCGTCTGGCGCAAGCTCACCGGTCGCAGGGTGAATCGTCACGGTGTAGTTCTCACCCACATATTCCGCCGTGATCCGCGTACGTGTTCCGCCATTCTCATAGTTCGCCGACAAACCGTCATCTTCGTAGAGCACGGCCTCTCCCGACTCACCGGGGAAGACGTGCAACGTCATGGTGTCGTCGCTGATCGATTGCGTACGCAGCGCAGGCGGCGCAGTCGGGATGATCGCACCAGCCCGCGCGAACAGTGGGATTTCGTCCAGACCCGCCTGCACAAACACCGTCCCCGGACCATCGTGAATGTCGTCGGTGAACCAGTTGATCCAACGCCCGGGTGGCAGCCAGACCTTTTGGTGGGCGTAACCGGTGATGCTGTTGGCCGGTCGGGTGATCGGGGCGACCAGCAGATCGTCACCGAACATATACTGCCCGGGATGGTTGTACGCTTCGTCGAGTTCGGGCCATTCGTAGTACAAGGGGCGACAAAGCGGCAGTGCCGTATCGTGACACCTTCGGGCCATGGTGTAGATGTATGGAATCAATTCATAGCGAAACCGAAACGCCTCACGCATCGCTTCAAAATAGGGTTTCGGGAACTTCCAGATGCGACGTTCAGCCGACTCGCTCTTGGTCGTGTGCGTGCGCAGGATGGGGCTGAAAACGCCGAACTGCACCCAGCGCGTGTAGAGTTCCGGATCGACCTTGCCCGGTTGATGGCCGCCGATGTCGTGGCTCCAGTATGCATACCCCACATTGCCAGCCGTCGACGTGAAATACGGTTGAAATGCCAGCGATGCCCAGTTGCAGAACGTGTCGCCCGAGAAGCCGACCTGATAGCGATGGTTGCCAAGTCCGCCCCAGCGACTGAAGACGAGTGGGCGCTTGCCGGCGCGGTCGGGGTTGTTGCCCATGTCGATCCAATGAAGATGGTTGAGCCAGAAAAGCGGATCGAGTCCAGGGATTTTCGTTTCCTCGCCTTGCTGCCAATCCATCCACCAGAAGTCGATGCCTTGTCGTTCTTTGGGATGGTGCAGGTGTTTGAAGTAGGCGTCCATGTACTTGGGGTCGGTGCAATCGAACGGTACGCCGTCGATCTTGTCGGGCGAGAGTCCCATGGCCTTGGCGACATCGAGGAAGGCGGCTTCGTGCTTGCCGACGCCGTCGTGCGGGTGGAGATTGAGGGTCGTGCGCAGGTTATGTTGGTGGACCCACTTCAAAAAGCCGGGTGGGTC
>BQJS01000216.1 GCA_021604825.1 Phycisphaerae bacterium
TTTGGATTCTGCTTTCGGTTGTTTGGGAAGCAAGTCGACGATGGCTTGTACAATCGTGGGCGGTTCTTCAAGTCGTCCCTTGCCAACCGATCGACATGCCAGCCACCCTTCCCCCGGGCCAACCAAGTGATATCCGAATTCCTTGACGCGGG
The DNA here is from genome assembly GCA_021604825.1 of Phycisphaerae bacterium. Next base: position 153 of record BQJS01000216.1, read on the forward strand.
CGACGTTGGCTGTGACGGCTGGGTTCGCCCACATGCGATCGTTCATCGCCGGGGCCATCAACACCGGACAGTTCACCGACGTCAACAAGGTTGAAAGCAAATCATCAGCCAACCCATTCGCAGTTTTGGCGATGATGTTGGCTGTGGCGGGCGCGACGACGAAAATGTCTGCTGCGTCGGTCAGCTTGATGTGTTGGGGATCGTAGGAGTGCTGGGGTTTCCAAAGACTCGTCAGCACCTGGCGGCCCGTCAGCGCTTCAAACGTCACCGGACCGACAAACTTCTTCGCCGACTTGGTCATCACGCAGGTCACGCCAGCCCCGCGCTGGACCAACTCAGAGACAACCGAGCAAACCTTGTAGACCGCAATGCCGCCGCTGATCCCGACGACAATTTCAAAACCGCTCAGATCGGACGGGACCGCACCCGAGGCCTGCTCACTTGGATTTGGGCTATGCGCCGCCATCCTCTTCCTCTACGTCGGCGATGTACTCCTTGACGTCGATCTTGCCTTCGTCGATTTCCTTCACGACGACTTCGATATCCGTCATGCCCTTGGTTTCAACCATCGGACGAGCGCCTTGCAGCAATTCCACCAACCGGCGCTGGATCAGCGCGGTCAAACGAAACCGCCCGCCAACCTTCGCAATCAACTCGTCACTCTTCAGTCCTTCAATCATCTCTTGTTCCTCAACAAAGCCCTTCAAATCCGTTTGGCCGCCTAGCCATGACTATCAAACGGCCATATTATCGCTTCGTAATGATACCGATGATTTCGTCCACCGTGTCATCAAGTACGTCGTTCGTCACAAAATGCTGGTAGCAACCGGAATCCCTCGCGATGGCGATCTCACCGTCGGCTTTCTGCAACCGGCGGGCCATGATGTCTGCCGATTCTGTCTTGCGACCTTCCAACCGCGCCTTCAATGATTCAAAATCGGGCGGCAACACAAAAATCCGGCAGGAATCGGGCATCTGCTTGGCAATCTGAACGCCACCCTGCACGTCAATTTCGGTAATCACGATCTTACCATCCGCGACCCAGCGTTTCACGGGAGCCGCCGGCGTGCCATACCAATGACCGCAATACTCAGCCGACTCCAAGAATTCGCCATTGGTCCGGCGGCGATCGAAATCCTCGGGATCGATGTATTCGTAACTCGACCCCTCAGCCTCGCTGCCTCGAAGCGGACGCGTGGTGGCTGACACACTCCAAACCGCGTTCGGCAACCGCTCCAACAGCAGATTGCAGATCGAAGTCTTGCCCGTACCAGACGGACCGCTGATGACAACCAGATTCCCCATACCAGTCGCTGCCTTTTGTTCCGACTGGGAACTACTCAACATTCTGAATCTGCTCCTTCAATCGATCGATGCCACCTTTAATCTCAACCACGTCTCTGGCGATGGCGGCGTTGTTGCTCTTGCTGCCGATGGTGTTGGTTTCGCGGAGCATTTCCTGCGCGAGGAAATCGAGCTTACGCCCCACCGAACCACCACTGTCACACAGTTCAATGAACTGATTCAAATGCGATTCCAAGCGTGACGTTTCTTCGCTGATGTCGCATCGATCGGCATACACCGCCACTTCGCGAAGCAGCGACTCTTTGTCCACGTCCAGCTTTGCGGTACGCAACAAATGCGACACGCGCTCTTGCAACTTGGTGTGATACTCTTCAATGACTTTAGGCGCTTGCACCGCGATATCGCCAGCCAACCGGCGAATCTCGTTGCAGTTGTTCATCAAGTCGTCGCGAAGGGCTTTGCCCTCGACCTCTCGCATCTCGACGAGCATCGCCAACGCCTGCTTGCCAAGCGATTCAACGAGCGTCCATTCCTGCTCGCGAAGCTCTTCATCCAGTTCCGGCGACTCGCAAACCCCTGGCAATGTCAGCAGAGACGCGAGATCCACCGTCCCATTGATGCCGTCCGGAAGATTCGTTTCGCGGATCTGATCCAGATAACTTTCGAGGGCATCGCTGTTGATTTCGTAAGCGGCAGCCGCGTTCTTGCCACGGACGCGCAACATGAATGAAACGCTTCCACGGGAAAGATGGCGTCGCAGCAGCTTTTCGACGTCGGCTTCCATGAATTGAAAGCGGTCGGGCAGCTTGATGGATGCCTTGAAATAGCGGTTGTTGAGGCTGCGGATTTCGACCGAAAAACCGATACCGTCCCGAACAACAGTCGCCTCGCCAAAACCTGTCATCGACTGGATCATAAGACCGTCCGGGATTGATTCGTGACTGTAACTTCTAAAAATATTCCCGCGTGATCCGAGCCATGGTTGACCTTATGGCGTCTCAGGCGAACCTTCTTCACCATCGTCACCAGTCGCATCGTCACCAGCTGCATCGTCGTCGCTTGGGTCTTCGGTTGTTTCAGTATCTTCTGTTCCAGCGTCGCCCTCGTCACCGTCATCTGCGCCGTCGTCGGCAACGTCGTCTTCTGACGGGGCTGCATCTTCGTCGTTCGCAGGAATTGTCGCGGTCGCGTCATCGTCCGCCGAAGGCTTGTCGGTTGTCGTATCGGTCGTCGGAATCGTCACCGGGACGCTGACCGGATTTGCACCAGCCCCCCCTGCACCGCTGACCGGAACACTGGGTGCTGTTCCCGATGGCGAACTTCGCACTGTGGTAGCCGCCGTGTTGATTCCTTCCGGTCGCATCACGTAGTTGCCGAAAATCGTCAGCAGCAGAAACACAAACGCGAGGACCACCGTGATGCCTGTGAAAACATCGCCGGTCTTGGCTCCGAACGCGCCACCGCCTCCGCCACCACCGCCAAACGCACTGGCCAACCCACCGCCGCGACCCTTCTGAATCAGAATGATCATCATCAAGAGGATGCAAACGAATCCGAGGGCCATGCCCATTACGATTTGCGAAAACGACGCCGCCAACATCACTGTCATTTCAGGTGTTCCTTCACTTCGTCAATAGCAAGCGACCCACCCAATGTTCTTGGGCGGGCAGCGAATGGTCCCAATTACGCCGATTCCTGCGCAGCCGATATAATAGCGACAAAATCGTCGGCGACCAGACACGCCCCGCCGACCAGCCCACCATCGACGTCCGGGCACTCAAAAAGCGACTTGGCGTTGCCCGGTTTGACGCTTCCGCCGTACTGAATCCGAAGCTGCTGAGCCGTCGATTCGCCGAAAAACCCGCCTAATTTCGCCCGTACGAAGGCATGGACGCTCTGGGCCTGATCCGGGGTGGCTGTCTTGCCCGTCCCGATCGCCCAAACCGGCTCATACGCCAGGGTCAAAAGATCGGTCCGCAGATCGGCAGAGAGGGCCTCCTGAAGCTGCGACTCTACCACCCGCTCGGTCTGGCCCGTTTCCCGTTCCTCAAGCTGCTCGCCAATACAATAGATCACATGTAATCCGGCTTGCTGAGCCGCGACAACCTTCTTGCGAAGCATCTCGCCAGTCTCACCAAATACGTGTCGCCGCTCGCTGTGGCCAATAATCACGTAGGTACAACCGGCTGCCGCGACCATCGGAGGTGAAATCTCACCCGTAAACGCCCCCTTCGCCTCGAAGTGGCAGTTCTGAGCGCCGACCTTAATTTCCGTCTTGTCGACTTCGCGACCCATCGGATAGAGCAGCGTGGCTGGCGTACACACCGCAACATCCACGGTTAACGGATTGGGCAGCTTGGCACGCAAACCAGCCATCAGCTCCCGAGCAGCCGCAAGGTCGTTGTGCATCTTCCAGTTACCAGCAACAAAAGGCTTTCGCTTCACGAGCGTATCTCCTTTACAGACGTTTGTGATCGAAGCCGAATGCTAACCAATATGCGCGGCATTTGCACGACACAGCAGAATCAAGCGTAGGGTCCGCTGTGCGGACCGAACAATGCTGGCGTACCGACTACCGCCTGAGTGATTTATGGCGTTTTATTTTGTTCGCTCCAGAAGCGAATCGTGTCCTTGATACAGCTCGCAAATTCAGCAAAGTACTGGGCAGCGTCTCCCTCAAGTATTGGAGCAATCTCGTGCAATTGAATGGCAATCTCACTCAACCCGCTTAGTGCCCGTGCGGAAAGCCAACGCCGATGAATGAACGACTCGATGGCTGCGAACATGTCACTATCGAGCAACGGCAAGCAGTACCCTTTGGAGTCAGCCTCTGACCAGCCTTGCGGAAAGGGGCGCATCCGCAATTCCTGCCAGCGTTCCACGAGATGATCGTATTCGATTTGCAGTTCAGTATGTTGTAACCAACGTTGCTTCATCTTATGTACTTTGCGGGGTCCGCACTTCGGACCGTTCATGTTGACTACCTCTAGGTGTGATCAGCGGGGTAGCAGTTTATGAAAAGCCCAGGTCTTTTGTGAACCATGTGCTGCGTTTAATTGAATTCTGACGTGCACCGCAAACGTCTCCAATGTCCTCACAGATCATTTCCCAGAGGTTCTCAGGTACTTGCTGACCAAGTTCACTGAGCCGTGCGCCAATAACGAATTGGAGCGCCCCCACGGTGAAGTCCGGCGGATGATGATTCTCAACGAGATCGTCCCAATCCTCAGGGGATATCGTGAACCCGAACCGGCGTTCGATACGAAATTGCAAATCAAAAAAATCAAGACCCATGAGAATTGGTCCGTCGAGACGATGTGGTCCGCACAGCGGACCCTACCGGCTGTTGGTCGCGTTTAGCGTCTCCCGAATGTCCATGAGTATATCGCAATACCGCCATGCGGGTGGTGCGTCTTTTGATTGTTTGTGATCCGGGCGGAGGATCAGGTCGCCCGTTGATCGCAGTGACCTGCTGACATTTGGATTTTGCTGAACCTTTGCGCAGGTGGCTTCGACGATGAGGATGTAATGCTCGTCTTTTTCCGGCGTGCGATAAAGCATCTTTTTGCCTTCGAACGTTACCCAGTTGATTCCCATTTTCTTCATGTTTTTGGATGCGGCGTTGCCGGCTTGCTTGGCTTGGTGGCCAATCATTTGGGCGACTTCTGCTCTTGTGTGTGGCCAACTGATGCCGGGGTGGTTCGCTCGCTCGTCGTCGGGGCCTTCGGGGTACTTCATCATCTGCCAGAAACCTTCTAGACTCTGATAGCGTTTGCCTCGGAATTCAAACGGCGTATGCGCGAAGTTTGAGAGGATGCCCAGCTCGTTTCGCTTTGAAACGATCACCTCACCCGGGCCGGCTGCTTGCGGCAGGATCTCCCACCATGCCGCTTCTTTCTCCGGAACCTCCGCCCACCAGTGCGCGGGATAGTTCGACTTTGCCCGCTGCTCGATTTTGCCGGCGCTTTCGCGATGTCCAGCGCAACCGGCGATCGCAAAACAAGAGAATGCAATAATATAGTCGCGTCATCAAGGCCATCATCGCACTGCGAAATCTGCAACCCTCCCGCCGCCGATTCTTGCCGACTTAACCAGCGCATCCATCACCACGGCGTTTCGCCATCCCTCTTCGGCATCGATCAAACACTTGCCGCCGCGAACGGCGCTTGCGAAATCTTCGACCATCGCCTGGTACATGGGGAACGGTTCGTAGTCGATCTTTCGGGTCTCATCTTTCGTCTTGTGAATGAGCTTCACCGGCACATTATTGATGCCGACGCCTTGGGGCAGTTCGATCGTTCCACCGGTCCCGCACGCGAGCAGGCGATTGCGATACCCGGCATCGAACCCACTTGAGATTACACCAAATCGGCCCGCCCCGAAATCGAGCAATCCGTGGAGGGCCATGTCCACGTCGTGGTCGGGATGAAAGTCGCCCATCGCAGTGACAGCATGTGGCATCGCATCGAAAAAATTTCGGCAGGCGTTGACGCAGTACGCACCGATGTCCAGCAGTCCGCCGCCGCCCCACTCCGGATTAAGACGCACATCCGTCGTGCTTTCCATGTGATAACTGAATGCGCCCTCGACCGTACGCAACTCTCCGATCGCGCCGTTATCGATGAGCCGCTTCGCCTCCACAATCGACGGGTGGTAGCGATACATGAATGCCTCGACCAGCAATCGATCGGCTTTCGCGGCGGATTCGATCATCTCGGCGCACTGTGCGGCATCGTTGGCCAGTGGCTTCTCGCAGAGCACATGCTTACCGAGCTCCAGCGCCGCGAGTGTCAACGGGAGGTGCAACCCATTGTGCGTCGCGATGTAGACGGCTTCCACTTCGGGGTCGTCGAGCAACTCGTCGTAACTGCCGTACGCACGCCTTGGGTGGATCGCCTTCGCCCGATCAATGTCACGACTGGCCGCCGCAGCCAACTCGGCGTTGGACGCGTTGTTGATCGCAGGAACGTACGCCTTCACCGCAATCCGCCCAACGCCAAGAATTCCAAATTGAACCGGTCGATCTGCACCCATCGAAGAACCCTTCCGAGACTAACTTCGTCCGATTCGGAAAACGATTCGACTCTGCCGAACCGGACGAAACGCAATATTCAGGGTGCATATGCTAACGCGAAGCTGACCGTTTGAAACGCATCAAATCCCGATGCGTAGGTCAGCGGCGTCTCTGCGTGAATCTTCGGTCGTGCTCTGGCCAAAATACTGAAATGAAAAACGACCGGCACCGCGAGTGCGATGCCGGCCGTTGGCAACTGCTCCAAATGATCGCGACGTCCCGCGTGGAGCGAGAAATCGATCGCTCATTGTGAAGCACTATTCGCGCAACTTCGCCCCATCCTCAAGAATGTCCAAGATGGCTTCATCCTTCATCAGACGCTTTGTGGGCAATTCCTTGATCAGGTTGTTGCGTCGCAATCGCGTCGGACTGAATCCACGTGAGCGGGCGTACTTCTCGGTCAACTTGATATTCACGCGACTGTCGAAGCGAATTCGTCGTCCGTTGTGTCGCACATCGAAACTCGTCTTCGTTGGAATCAAGTCACTGCCCACCTCCGTGATCTCAAACTGAATCACTTCATCTTCGTTGTTAACGTTTTCGGTAATGGATTCCGTGTCTGCAATGAAACCATCCGGTGGCTCGACGCCAACCGTCACGTCCCAATCGCCAACGCTTTCAAAGACGAATGGATATTCCTGCTGAGTGTCGTCCCAGATCATTTCTTCCGGTTCGACGATGAGCAGTTCCGAACCCGTGAAGCGCCGGACCCGACAAGCGAATCGCCGACCATCACCACGGACGATCTGGAACAAGCGGGTGAACTCGGTTTCGCCACAATCCACTTCGTGAACTTTGCGTCCGATCGGATCGGGCAGGAATATTTGTGTCAGATCCTTGGCGATGACGTAATACTTGCCCGGCGGAACGTCCATTTCTGCATAACCGTTAACGCCGCTGGTTGTGCAATTCACCGGCTCGCAGTTGTCCACAATGCACTGGAACTTGCCGAAGTACTGCGGACACTCCGTCGCGGCGCAGCTGCCTTCCGAGCGGTCATACGCACAAACTTCCGCATCGACGATTGGCTCTTTCGAGAACGATGGGCGTCGGCCGTAACCAATGATGTACCGGCGCAACTTCACGAGAATCGACGATCCGTAGTCGACATCGACGTTGGCGGAATCGCTCGCAGAATTGCCGCACTCGTCCGTTGCGGTGAACGTGACTTCAGTTGTCTCACCAGCTGGGAATGTCGCGGGCGCGTCATCGGTGACCGTCACGTCACCGCATTCATCGTCGGTCGTCACCGTCGGAAGCGTGACGACTTCATCACCCGAGCAATCTTCATCCACGACTTCG
>BQJS01000217.1 GCA_021604825.1 Phycisphaerae bacterium
CGGAATGATCCCGATGATGATGCTCGGCTTCGGCGGCCTCAAGACGGGTCGGACACGTCGTAAGTAAACTAGAAAAGACGCCGGACCGATTCACGGTGATCGATCGAATCGACCGGAAGAAAGGCATAAGGGGGAGTCGTCCAATCGGACGGCTCCCCACTTTTCATGCGCGGGCAGCCCCAAAACGCACGGGCTGAAGTCGACCACACACCCTTGCAGATTCACGCAAAGCGCGGTAAGAATATCCACACCCAATCGCGGGCGTAGCTCAATGGTAGAGCATCAGCCTTCCAAGCTGAATGTTAGGAGTTCGAGTCTCCTCGCCCGCTTTGAATTGACAACGACTTACGAATCTGTTCAACGCATGTCTGATTCGTTTTGCCGCAGGTTCTCAACCTATCTTGCGAATCACAACCAATTAGGGCTGCCTGACATCGGGATGGGATACTTCGCTCGACTACGGAAAAATTTCCATGACAAGAGTTCCGCGCGCCCATACACATTTACTTATTTCTAATTGTTGCGTTGCAGGCTCATTCGCCACTATAAGTTGAATCATGAATGATGATCATCAAAAGAATTGGCAAGGCGGCATTTTGGTTCCGCTGGTACTGGTTGGCTGCGGCGTTTTCTGCATTGCAACTGGCCTGATCCCATCATTACGGAAAATTGGTCGCCTCACCGAAGTTTCCGGAACTCAGAAGATCTTGATCGCCATTGCATTTTTCTTATATGCGATCGGTACGCACATTCGCAACTTTTATGATTTCAAGTCACGCATTTTTATTGTGAGAACAATGGCCATCATTGCAATCGTATTAATTGTCCTTTCGTTCGTTGTAGGTGCATGAGTGACATCACTTCGATTGGTCGGTCCAGGCAACTCTAGTTGCGCTTGCCGCATCGCAAAAAATTGTTTCGCCAAAGAAAGAACCGTTGGATTATTGAATGAAGAACAAGCGCAGAAATAGAGAATTCGCAGTCGCGCTATCGTTAACTACCGCATGCATTTGCGTCCAAGCGTGAAGCGAGCAGACTTACGACTTTGGCGATCGTAGCGCGGCAATTCAATCCGGAATCGCTCGGCGTCGAAGCGGTTTGGGGCGGTAAACGGGGACAAGTTGACCGCCCGTGACAGATAGTGACAGACGATGACGGCGGACGAATCAATTCATTCCGCCGAAAATTCCAGGAAGCCCTACATTTCAAGTGGTCTTCGATGATTTCGGATTGAGTCATTCCAAGCCGAATGCTACGAGTTCGAGTCTCCTCGCCCGCTTTCGTTTTGCCCTCCTTAATTCAAACGTCTTGCAAAGAGTCGAGCGGCGGAGCCCTCGCCCAAAGGCAACGGGCGACCTGTCTCCAGGCCGCCCGTCGTGGTCATTTGTTTGTGCGTGCTTGCGCATTTACTGAGCAAACAGTTGCGCAAACCAGGCAAAATCGAACAGGTCGATGTCGGTGTCGTCGTCCGAATCGAATGCGGTTCGGCATAGATCAGAACACTCGGGTAACCCACCAGGCTGAGACCCGGAACCACCCAGGCATTCCGAAAGCGAGGCGTAGTCACCCAAATCAACCACACCATTTGCATCGTAATCGCCCGGTATCGACAGCGCACACTCGTCGGGAAGCGCGTCCCCGTTGCAATCGGAACTTGCCCCGGTTTCGAGATCGCACTTGTCGCGAACGCCATTGCCCTGACAATCGCATGCGCCTTCTGGTGCCAACTCAATGATCCCGGGATAGAATTCCGAGCACGAGGGACTCTCTGTGCGCAACAGCGGATCGATGTCGTTTACCCATGGTTCGTCGATGTTGAAGAACTGGACCGGAGGGAAGAATTCAAAACCGGTATCGAAAACGCGAATCTGCAACGGATCATCGACTTTCGTAAAGGTGAACCGCGGCTGAACGTTTAGTCCGGACGTATAGGTGCCACCATTACAGTGCGTCTTCGTTGCTGTCAGTGAACCTGGTTGTGGCTGAAAGTCCGACAAGTCGACATGCACATCCCACTGAGTGGGTTGCCCTTGAACGATCACCTGAATCGGTTGAATGCTTCGAAGGTTGAGCTCGACAATCTGAATGTCCACGGTGCGTTCGGTCGGTGATGGAAGTTCGCATCGATCAAACGGATCATCACTGCGCAAGATCAACGTATCGGAAATGTCATAGTCACCGAACGGCGTGGACCCAAGCGGATCGCCGACCAAGAAGATGCGCCCGACAAATGGCTCTGACCCGGGATCAAAGAAGTCAGCCGGAATTGGCGGCGACTCGGGGACCGTGCCGAAGTCATGAAACGATTCCTGCCCGGGACCCGGATTGGCTACACGCCATGCATCCAGAAGCGGTCCGACTATGCACGATAATCCACCCGTTCCCACATCAGCGCAACTGACGCCGGGTTTGAGCGCTAACTCAGTGGAGGGGCTGACCAGTCGCAATGTCGCGCGATCCTGCGATGGAAGTGGGCAATCGACAGGCGGACTGGGGTCTTCAATGCCGGGGTGGAATTCGCTGCACTGCGGGTTCTCTTTCGAGAGGCCCGGATCAAGTTCGCTCACCCAAGGCGCTCCTCCTTGTAAATCGACCGGAGGTATGGGGTGGTCGCCCGTATCGAAAATGCGAACGTTACTCGGAGCCCCCGGATTAACAAACGTGAACCGAGGTTGGACCGGGATGAACGATTCGTAGGTTCCTCCGTTGCAGTGAGTCTTGGTAGCGTTCAGGATACCCGGAATAGGACCGTTCGATGACAAGTCCATCGAGACATCCCACGCCTCTGGATTTTGTCCGCCGTTAAACGTGACGATGATGGGCTGAGAACTGACCAAGTTCAAGTCGACAAGTTGAATATCGACCGGTTGTTGGTTCGATGGTGATGGTAGATCGCAACGATCGAACGGATCATCAGAGCGCAAGATTAAGGTGTCCGCAAGTCCAAAATCGCCAAACGGTGTCGGTCCGAGCGGTTGACCACCGAAGCATACTGTGCCAAAAAAAGGATCAGAACCCGGACCAAAAAAACCAGGCGGGATCGGAGGGGACTCGGGCCCAACTCCAAACGCATGACAACTGTCCTCACCGATGCCCGGTGGCGATGTGACCCATGCGTCAACAAGTGGTCCGGGGGCATCGACGCAACTGGCTCCGGTTGTCCCAACATCGGCGCATCCGACAGCCGGTCGAAGAAACAAATCCATCGCAACTCCCGACAACTGAAGTGCTACCACGAGTTCGTCTGGACACTCACTGCCCGCGCCACCGAACGTGCCGCCGGCAAGGGCGCAGTCGTTCGCATCCAGTTGGACGCAGTCATTTTGACCCACTTGGCTCAGACAACATGCGCCCTGTTGCGCTTTGGCCGACGCCTGTACGCCAAGAATCGTCAACATCGAAAGTGTGACCACCGAAAGATTTGAACTTAATTGCATGGCTGCTCCTTAGAATGCCCCAAGACAAGCGTTGCGCCCGGTCAGACCGTTGATTCAATCCTCTCAAAAACCTGTCCACCGCGAATTCCACGATCGGGTGAATTCCCCAAGCTTTCGGATACAAATGAATGTAGGCGTACGATGTCCGCGATTTGACAATTCACGCATAAATACACGTATGGTTGGTTTAGAAGGTTGGTTTGTACCGGTTCGACGGCCAGGTTATCGCCAGTTGGTCACAGATAATTGGGTGGCGTATTGACCGAATTGGTTCTGAGGATGCGAGGGAGAAGGGCGTGGTCGTCTTAAAACAGAGAAGGGGTATCAAAACCACCCAGACGATCACATTTCCGATGGCCATCAGCACTACTTCAGACATCGGTGTGAACCCGCTTTCCACATTCAGGACAAACACCTGATTCATTGCTCGTCAAATCGTATTCGCATTGATTGCAACGATTCAATCGGGAATCTCTGGCCGGCCATGCAATCAGCCATGCTGCGACGCAAGGAAACAAGAACATCCACAACGGAATGGAGAAATGATACCCGCTCGGCACTGATCGTCTATTGAGCGACCAACGACGATTCGACGAATTGGGAGAGGCCTCAAAGACAGAGAATCCATATGGACCACAAAGAATGGCCAGCGACTCATATTGCCACTCAATCGCTCCGGGACACAATGTTGTCAATTTCCCTCGCACGGACCAGTAGCGTACACACCGGTATTCGCTGACACCCCAGATCACTAGAATCGTGATCGATGACAACAGCCCGATGTAGAATGCGCAGCCGCGGATTCTTGAATGAACACCCAACCATCGCTTGATTGATCGCGGTATCAGCGTCATCCGGCTGACGATCCCGATTCAAGTTTTGTGACCGCAAGATTCCCGCATTCAGGACAAACGCCGCTGACATTGCCGGTCAGGTTGTAGCCGCAAGAAGAGCAACCAGTCTTGGGGCGACGATCCGGGGCGCACATCCAGGCGGTCACCAGTGCTGTGGGCATGAGGAACATCCAAATGGGGATACAAACATCGTCTCCACCGTGTCGCGAAATTCGAAACGGTCGCCACAAAGTGGAGCAGTCTCTGCGTTGTTCTTTCAAGAATGATTGCGGTGGCCCATTATCGGATGTGAACACGACTGAACCACGCCAGAGCGCCAATCCCTGATCATTTGATGGATAGATTATAACTTGGGCGTGAACTGTCACTATCCAACCTGAGACAAACACAAGGCAAACGCCAATACCAATCAATCCGAGAGTTCTATGTACTCGGCTACGCCCCCTCATATTTCGGTTCCACATTCAGGGCAGACGCCGCTGACATTGCCGGTCAGGTTGTAGCCACATTGAACGCATCCGCTCATGGGGCGACGGTCCGAACGCCAGAGCCAAGCGGTTGCGAAGGCAGTTGGCAAAAGAAATATCCAAATAGGAACATAGACGTATTTGGTCATGCTTGATGTCCATGTCTGGCCGGGCCACCAGAGATGACGGTGGTTGAAGAGGTCGAAATAATAATCGCCAAATTCGAAACCGCCCCTCGTTCCGAATAAATAGAGTTCAAGCACTACACCGCCCGGAATTGTTTCCGCGTACCATGTACCACCTGTTGAAAACTTGATACGTTTGGTAAGCCCTACTATCCAGAGTGCTGCAAGGAACACGCACAACCCGACTCCGAGCCATTTGAAAACTCCGCGTATCCGGATTCGCCGTTTCATATCGCTTCATTATCCACTGCTACGCACAATCGCCAAGCTCGCCGCCCGGAGCGGTTCGGATAGGCTTGGCCTTGCTTCGATGATAGATTGCATATCGGTATCGACGGACTGTTGTGCATTTCAGCGCGTGTGGCGCTCAAAGAGAAACGCACTCTCCTCCAACCGATTCCTGTTCTCGCTGAAGACAGCGTATTTTGCGCCCGACCAAATTGCGGCCGACCCGTGGAGGCCATCCTTTCGTACAGCGTACATCTTGACGTCGAAATTGGGCGTTCCATCATCATTGCGCAAGCGGGGATCGATGTTGTGGTCAACCATCCGCTTGAGTAGCTTCAGACAAGCCTCGGTCGGAGTCGCTCCGCCACGCATCATTTCCACAACCGACGCGGAGCCGCAATTCAAAATGACAGCTTCGCCCCGTCCAGTTGAACCGGCTGCCCCAACGGCGTTGTCCACAAACAACCCGGCGCCGATGATCGGCGAATCGCCCACTCTGCCGGGGATCTTGTAGCTCAATCCGCTTGTGGTGGTGACGCCTGCCAGATCACCCTTGGCATCCAGCGCACAGCAATTGATCGTTCCATAGGTGTATTCGAAGCCCGCAGGGTGCCTGAGCATGTCGCTGCCGGCGGATGATTGGGTATTGCGATCTGGCTTCGCTTGCACAGGCGGCAGCCAGTCGCCGTTCGCACGCGCTTCCTTCCAGCGGAGCCAAATCTTGCGGGCATCATCTGTCAACAACTCGGATTCTTCAAAGCCGTGCGCCTTAGCAAAACGTAAAGCACCTTCCCCAACCACCAGCACGTGATCGGTGCGCTCCATCACCAGCTTTGCTACTTGAGACGGCGTCTTGATGTTACGCAAGGCTGCGACCGCTCCGGCGTTGTGCGTCGGACCATGCATGACGCAAGAATCCAACTCGACCACACCATCTTCATTGGGCAGTCCACCATAGCCAACGCTGTGATCATTCGGGTCCAGTTCAACGATATTGACTCCCGCAACCACAGCATCAAGCGGATCTTTGTGCGCATTGAGCATAGACATGGCTTTGGCAGTCGCCGGCAGACCGTTGGCGCTGGAGATGACCACCGGCCCCCCGCCACCTTTGGTGCCAATTGGCGAATCACCTGCAGATTGAGCAGCACCGTCGAATTCACTTTCAGCTGCAAGCGCGCTGCCAGCTGCAGTTCCCCCGGCTGCGATAGCAACGGATCGAAGAAAAGCTCGGCGAGATAACGAATCGGGCATGATTTTCTCCATTAACATGGCGGACAATATTGACGATTCCGAATTGGCACGTGATCCATACTGCTGCAATGGCGGCGCCACCAACCTGCCCACCTCGCAAGACTAAGAATCGGAGCCTTGGACGAACACCCAGCCGTCGCTTGATTGATCTCTGTACCAGCGTCATCAGCCTGACGATCCCACTTCGGGCCCTTCGTTCACTGCTTCAATCGCCGCCCCACATTCAGGACAAACGCTGCTAACGTTGCCGGTGAGGTTATAGCTGCAACTGACGCATCCGCTCTTTGGGCGACGATCAGATCGCCAGAGCCAGAGAGTCGCAAGTAATGCCGGAATGAGAAACATCCAGATTGGAATGTAGATGTAGCTGCCTGAATTGCTTTTCACATACTGCGGCCACCAACGAGGACTACCCCACGACTCTAGGAACACCCACTCTCTCGGCGAGGTGGTCGTAGGCAACCAGCCTCCAATGAGACCCTGTTGAAATTCAAATCCCCACGTGCCGCCTACATACGCTACTGTCCAATATAGTTCTGCAATCCAAATGGCCACAAGCGTTACGCACAACCCAACACCTACCCACTTGAGAATGCGTCGCTTTCGGATTCGCCCTTTCATATCTCTCCATTATCCACCACTGCGCACAATCGCCAAGACAAACGTCCGGAGCAATTCGGGTAGGCTTGGCCACACTTCGATGATGGCCTGCAATTCGGGGTTTAGGGGTGTTTTTTGGTCCGAAGTGTTAGGGGTTGGAGCGATCACGTCTTGACCGTTGCCATAAGCCGCTTTAGATTCAGCGTTTATGTTTTGGGCGTTCAGCCATTCGAGCTGATTGCTAGATCTTCGAGCTCTCATCGCCCGTGTTCTTCTCTCTGTTTCGGCCTTTGGATCACTTCGTTTAACGATGGAACAATCGATATGACAAGAGTCCCTCACCTCATTTTGACAACGACGGTTGCCGCCCTGCTTATGTTTTCCTCCGGCTGCATGATGATGAGCAAAAATTTCATGCCGGCATACGGTGGCGGAAAGGCTCAACTGTTCGAGGGCATGGGGCCTTACTCGCGTGCGATCACGACAGAATCCGAAGAAGCTGCTCAGTATTTCAACCAGGGTTTGAACTGGGCATACGGATTCAACCACGACGAAGCCGTGCGCTCCTTCACAAAAGCCACCCAACTCGATCCCGACTGCGCCATCGCCTGGTGGGGAATCGCTTACGCACAGGGGCCAAATTACAACGCTCCGAGGATGGGCCATCCCCGGTCGACTGCGGC
>BQJS01000218.1 GCA_021604825.1 Phycisphaerae bacterium
TTGATTCAAGAAATCAGCCTGGGGCGCGTGGAGTGTTTGCGAAAGCTGGGGCGGTGGGCAGAAGTCGCCCGAGAGATGGCCGACCGCGCTACAATCGGCGCAGGCGATGCTGGCGTTAGCGGTCAACAAGTCGTTGCTGAAATCGACGGACAGAAGATCACCGTGACGGAATTTGACCTATTGCTGTCCAATCAGATCGAGATGGCCGTCAGTTCGCGATTGGGTTTGACGGCAGAAGATCAAAACGCACTACGACGTCGGGCCCAGGAACAGTTCGCCGACCCTCAGATTCGTCAGCGCGAGCTTCAACGCATTGTTGCGATGCGCGTACTGGCGCAGGAAGCACGCGAACGTGACCTCGATAAAAGCACTGATTTTCGCGATCGATTGCAGTCCGTCGCCGACGGCATCCTTGGGCAGACGCTCCTATTCGAGGAGGGGGCCAAGCGCGGCACGGTGACCGATGAAGATGTCGAGCGATTTTTTCGGGCCAACCCGGATCGCTATTCCCAACCAGCTGCCACGTTCATCGCGCACGTGCAATGCGAAACCAAAGAGCGAGCCAACGACGTGATCCGGCGTATCAATGCGGGAGCGTCGTTCGAAGAAATCGCCAAGAACGAATCGCTGGATGCCAGCACCAAAGACAAGATGGGAATCCTACCGACCCCCGTGTCAGCCGAGGGCGAACTCGTGCCGATGTTTGGAGCGAACGCGGAACTGCACGTGGCCATTCGCGACGGGGAAGCGAGCAAGATCCTTACAGAACCATACGAAAGTAAGCTTGGTTGGCATGTCATTAAGATCGTGTCACATCGCGAGCGCGTCGAGCAGCCGTTGGATGAGATTCGTGAGCAGGTTTACGAAGACACGGTGGCCGCCCGCAACCGCGAAGTGTCCGAGCAGTTCATCGAGGAATTGTTTGAGGCCAATCGCGTGAAGTTCTATCCAGAGGCCCTTGGTGCGGTCGCGGGCAACGGAAAGAAACCTGAGGACGATGTTGCAACAGGAGATACGGCAACGCCATGAGCGTGATTCGTAGCCATTACGATTCGCGACGGGTGCGGGCGATCGTCCTGATGTGTTGCCTCGCTTTTTCCGGAGGTTGCAAGGAGGCGGGCGACGAATCGGCTGAGAGCGAGTCCAAGGTCAAACCCGTTGTGCAGGAAGTCGATCGCGGTCCGATCAGGCTGACGGTGACAGCCGACCGCGACAAGATTTCGATCGCCGAGCAGTTGGAGCTTCGCATTGAGGTGACGGCTGACGCTGGCATCGATGTGACCATGCCGAAGTATGGGGCGATTGAGAGCCAATTTCAGATCCGCGACTATCGCGAAAAGGCCGTCGAGATTCTTGACGACGATCTGCGCCGATACACCCATATTTACACCTTGGATTCGTTTCTCTCAGGGAGCTATGCAATCGCAGGAGTGACGGTGGCGTATGTGGACCGTCGAAATGAAACTGCAAATGACAAGACAGACGTTGAAGTCGCGACGGCTGAGCTGACCACCGAACCGATCACCGTTGAAGTCACGTCGCTGCTCGAAGGCGAATTTGACCCGGCGAATTTCCGAGACGTCAAAGCGGCGGTCGAGTTGCCAGTCGATCGGACGTGGGGTTGGGTGGGATGGACGGCTGGAATCGTTGGCGGGGTGGTAATCCTAGCCGTCGCAGCAGTCCTGTTGATCCGGAAATACGGAAGGGGCGGAAGACCGGTGGTTGTGATCCCGCCGCACGAATGGGCCTTCGCCCAACTCAAAGCCTTGGCATCATCCGGGTTGATTGATGCCGGCGAGTTCAAGCCATTCTACTATCGCCTCAACGAAATCACGCGGACGTATATCGAACTTCGATTCGGATTGATGGCCCCCGAGCGCACGACGGAGGAGTTCCTCGAAGAGATGCGGTCGTCGGATGCACTCGACCAATCGCATCAGGCCCACCTGCACGAATTCCTCACCGCATGCGACATGGTCAAGTACACTCTGTACGAACCGAGCTCCAGCGAAATCGAAGCGGTATTCAACGCAGCCCGCGATTTTGTCGATCGCACCAAACCCGGATCGGGCGTGGCGATTGATCAAGGTACAAATAACGAACCGGCGGAGGTGGCGGCCTGATGTTTACGGGAATCACATTCGATCGGCCGATGATGCTGACGCTGCTTGCGTTGGTGCCGCTGGTGTGGTGGCGTTGGCGAAGGCAGCACCGACACGCGGCGATTCGGTTCTCATCGCTAGAAAACCTGCGGATGCAAGGTCGATCGTGGGCGGTGCGAATGCGATTCGTGATTCCGACGCTTCGTAGCATCGCCGTCATCGTGATGGTTGTCTGCTTGGCCCGTCCGCAAAAAGGCGACGAAGAAACCCGCATCGTTTCTGAAGGCGTGGCGATTCAATTGCTTGTCGATCGTTCAGGCAGCATGCGAGCGCTTGATTTCAAGATCGACGGCAAACCGGTCAATCGGTTGGAAGCGGTCAAACACGTTGCGACACAGTTCGTGCAAGGCGACGAGGATACCGAGTTGGGCGGTCGTCCGGATGACCTGATCGGGATGATCACGTTTGCTGCATACGCCGATAGTCGCTGCCCGTTGACGCTCGACCATGCGTATCTTGCCGACACGTTGCA
The DNA here is from genome assembly GCA_021604825.1 of Phycisphaerae bacterium. Next base: position 2,635 of record BQJS01000218.1, read on the forward strand.
GAAAACGAAAATCGTCGCCCGCGAGGAATCGCAGCAAGAAGATGGTACAGCGATTGGCGATGCGATTGCGCTGGGCGTGTTGCGTATGGAGGACATGACCAAGCGGCGCGAGGCGCTTAATGCCAACCGAATCAAGAGCAAGGTGCTGGTGCTTTTGACGGACGGTCAGCAAATGCTTGGCGATCTAACACCGCAGCAAGGCGCGGACTTGGCCCAGGCGGCGGATATCAAGGTCTATACGATTGGTGTCGGTTCGCGCGGTAAAGCCAAAGTACCCGACGTCGACTTCATGGGACGTAAAAGGCTTGTGGACGTTTGGGTCAATATCGATGAACCCACGCTCAAAGAGATCGCCAAGACTACTGGTGGGGAATACTTTCGAGCGACTGACACCGAATCGCTGCGCAAGATCTATGCCCGAATTGACGAATTGGAAAAAACCGAGACCGAAGAAAAGCGCTACCTACAACACGCGGAGATGGCCACCCAATGGGTCAGTATTGGCCCGCTGCGCTACCCGCCGCTGCTGTTGGTGGCGTTACTGTGTTTGGCGTTGGAAGTCGTACTGACCAATACTCGCTTTAGAAAAATTCCATAGGCGAGCGGTTACCGAATGGATTTTAAACTCGACAACATTCAATACCTGCATTTGCTCTGGTTGGTTCCGGCGCTGGGTGGACTGTTCGCCTACGGGTTCGTACGAAAGTCGCGGGCGATGCGGATCTTTGCGACGGTGAATCTGTTTGATCGATTGATGCCAACCGTCAGCATCCGTCGGCAGAAAGTCAAAGCCGCCATCCTGATCGGGTCGATCGCATTTTTGATTTTCGCCGCGACGGGGCCACGATGGGGACGCAAGATCGTGCAGCTCCAACGCAAAGGCATCGACATCATGGTGTGCCTCGATGTCTCGCGATCGATGTTGGCCGACGACATTGCCCCGAATCGATTGGAGCGGTCCAAGTTTGAATTGGGCGACATGCTCAGCGCGCTTAAGGGCGACCGCATTGGCTTGGTGACGTTCGCCGGGAATGCGGCGCTGACTTGTCCGCTGACGATTAACTACGGCGCATATCGGATGGCCCTCGACGAGGTGGACACGCGTAGCACCGCCCGTGGTGGCTCGTTGATTGGTGATGCCGTTCGAGAAGCGGCTGACAGTTTTGCAGACAGTCAGAAGGGCCACAAAGCCATCCTGTTGATCACCGACGGTGAAGATCACGAATCGTTTCCGGTCGAAGCTGCTCGGGACGCCTGGCAAAACAAAAAGATCCGCGTGTTTACGGTTGGGGTTGGCGATGCGACGCAGGGGGCTCGAATCCCGACGAAAACGAATGGCCGAACTCAATATTTGCAGCACAAAGGTGAGCAGGTCTGGTCGAAGCTGGATGTGACGACGCTTCAAGAGATGGCTATTGAAGGTGGCGGTGATTACTATCCGATGGGAACGTCCGACGCCGACTTTCGCGTGCTGTACGAGGAGCACATTCGCCGGAAGGTGGAGGCCCGCGAGTTGGAAATGTCGCGGAAGGAAATGCAATACGCCCGTTTTCAGTGGTTTGTGGGTTTGGCGCTTTTGCTGTTGATGGTCGAAACGCTGATGAGCGATCGGAAAGCGGTTGCGATCAATGAGGTGGATACCAATGCTTAATGATTCGATTCGGTCAATAAACTTGCGATTATTTTTGTTTCTATTGGGAATGACGCTAACAGTTGTGCCTGCGATGGCGGCGGACCGTGAGGCGGCGCGACATGTCAGCGCGGCGATCAAGGCGTACGAAAGCGGTGATTACGAAAAGGCCCAGCAAGAATTCACCGAAGCCGAACTCAAGTGTCCCGAGTGTCCGGAGATTGCTTACAACCGTGGATTGGCATCGTATCGGCAGCGCGACTTTGTGGCTGCCCGGGATCATTTTAACTCGGCGCTGCAGACCCGCGATTTGGGTTTGGAAGCGAAGGCCAAGTACAACCTCGGCAACGTGGCTTACAGCGAAGCGTTGGAGAAAATGTCGGATTTGAAAGAGTCGATCGAATTGGCTCGGTCGGCGATCTTTCATTATCGCGACGCGTTGGAAGTGGATCCCAACGACCTGGACGCCCGGGCGAACATTGAGACAGCCCAACTGCTGATCAAGGATCTGCTCGACAAACAAAAGCAGGAACAAGAAAAGCAGGATCAGCAGAACCAACAGAATCAAGATCAGCAAGACCAAGACAATCAGGATCAACAAGACGGCGAAAAGGGCGAGAAGAACGAAGACCAGCAGAAGAAAGAGGGCGAGCAGGATCAAGAGAAGAAGGAGAAGCAGGACGGAGAGCAGGGCGACGAAGAGAAGGATCAGCAATCCGAGCAGCAAGAGCAGAATAAAGATCAGCAAAACAAACAAGAGCCCAACGACCAGCAACAGAGCCCACAGGATCAGCAGCAACAGGCCGGTACGCCGCAGGAACGCAAGCTGACCGATGAAGAGTTGGCGAAGTTGTTGCAAGCTGTTCGCGATAAAGAAGCGCAGCGCCGCAAGGACAATAAGAAGCGCTTACGGATTCGGCAGGTCCCGGTGCAGAAGGACTGGTAGATGCGTTATCGAGTCGCAATCATTTTGGGATTGTTGATGGGCTGGGCGGGACCGGTGCTGCATGCTGGCGAAGTCAAGTTGTTGGCCGACTCGTCGCAGGTGTACGTGGGCGTGCCGTTCGCGGTTGCGATCGACGTGACCACGTCCGAGGATCACGAAGCGCCGGAATTTCCCCGTCTGGAAGGCGCATCCAGTGAGTTTGCCAACACGTCCACGTCGACAAGGTCAGGTCGGATCATCATCAACGGGCGGCAACGGGGACACTCTGAACAGACAACGCGCTACGTCTATTACGTCACGCCGCTCAAGGAAGGCATTATCACGATTCCGCAGATCGAGGTCGAAGTTGACGGCGAGACGTTGACGACGCGCCCCTCAAAATTCCGCGCGACGAAATCCGAAAAAGGTGATTTGCTATTTGTCGAACTGGTTGGAACCGAGGAAAAGGTCTACGTTGGCGAATCGGTCGATGCGACGCTACGGGTGTGGCTCAAGGAATTCAATCAACGGCGCACCAAGTTGAATTACCGCGAGATGTGGCAGGCGATTGACCAAAATGCCACCCATTGGGGCGCGTTTGAAGAGCAGGTGTCGCGTAATCCTCCGGGCGTCAAAGTCGTTCAGAGCCAGCGCGTGGGTGAAGACGGGAGGAAGCACTCGTACCACGTTTATGAAATCCGCCAGAAGGTTTGGCCAACGCGTCCCGGCTCGCTTGATGCGGATGGTGTGCGGGTCGTTGTGAATTATCCGCTCAAAGTCTCCCGTGACATTTTCGGAAGCCTACGGTTTTCGCAATCCAAACCAATTTCCTCCACGATCGAAGATTCGAATGTTGAAGTCGTGGACATTCCCTCGCAAGGACGGCCCAAGGGGTACAGTGGGGCGGTGGGTGGCCACTCGATTGCAGTAACGGCCACACCCGACAACGTTCGGGTGGGTGATCCGATTACGCTGGAAATCACCGTCGAAGGTTCAAGCCAACTCGAACATCTACGCGCTCCACGACTCAGCGAACTTCCTGATTTCAACGAACAGTTTCAGATCAGCGACGACTCCCTGCCCGGTGTTGTGAAGGGGCGGCGCAAGACGTTTTCGCTCAGTGTGCGGGCGCTTTCGGATGAGGTCATTGAGATCCCGAGCATTCCGCTGCCGTACTTCGACACCAACAGCGAGACATTCAAAACGGTCTACAGCGAGCCAATTCCGCTACAGGTCGCCCCAGCCCGAAAGATGTCCAACATGGAAATCGTGCAGTCCGGCGAGCCGGCGCTTCAGACTGGGGCCACATTGACGCGACTGGACGAAGGAGTCGAGGCCAACCGTTCGGATATCGAAAGCTTGTTGGTCGATCATCGTTTGAATCTCGTTGGTGTGGCGACGCCTGTGGTTGTCGGCTCGCCGCTTGTCTTCATGGCCTGTCTTCTGATTCGACGTCGCAGTGAATTTCGCCGGTCCAATACCGGATTGATGTTGCAGCGGTCGGCATACAAGACGGCGATTGCCAGACTTAACGAAATCGGAGGTTCGCAAGGTGCCGGTGGCGATCAGGCTACTGCGCTCAGCATTATCCTCGAGTACGTTCGCGATCGGTTGATGATTGGTTCGGAGGTGTTGACCCGAAGCGATGCGCTCGATGCGCTGACGCATGCGGGCGTTTCATCCGAGACGGCTGATTCGGTCGATCGGGTGATCGCCGAGTGTGAAGCCGCTGAATTCGGCGGGGCGTTGCAAGACACGCAGTCCAGAAACGTCGGCGAAGTGCGCAAAGCTGTCGAGCAAATCGAAATGCAATTGAAGAAATGATGAGCAGCACCCGTATCAATTCAGATATTCCCGTTCGAACCAGCCCTTCGAGGGCACCGGGGACGTGTGCGCGTTTTGGCATTCGCATGTTGTGGCTCATCATCGCGCTGGCTGTGATTGCGAATTTGGCGGTGCCCAGTTCGTCTCGTGCGATGGATTCAGCCGTCCGTGAGCAGGTCTTGCGTGATGCGCTCGATGCGTATGATCACGGATTGCAGAAACGCGATGAGAATGGCACTGAGCATCGGGCGCTCTTTCAGAAGGCGGCGGACGGATTCGAGGCGCTTCTTGCCGATGGCGTTTCCAATGGGTACCTGCACTACAATCTCGCCAACGCTTACTTGCAGTTGGATGATCTCGGACGGGCTATCCTGCATTATCGGCGGGGTGAGCGGTTGATTGGTGCCGACGAACAGCTTCGTGCGAATCTGAATTTCGCGCGATCGATTCGGCGCAACCGGATTCAGGCCAGCGGTGAGAAGGCGATCTGGGAAACCGTGTTCTTTTGGCATTTTGAAACGTCGATCCATGTCCGGTTTGTCGTCGGGATGCTTGCGTACATTGGGTTTTGGTTGCTGCTTGTGCTAAGA
>BQJS01000219.1 GCA_021604825.1 Phycisphaerae bacterium
CCCGGCGAGAAGGGAATCGAAGTGTATAATCTAGCCCTGGCGTTTTTTCTGGCGATGCTGGTCAACATTTCGGTGAGTCTATTGACACGGCCACGGGTTGCGGATGAGATGCCCGGTTCAGGCTAGGGGATGTCATGCCTGTGTAACAACAATTACACAAATGGTGGCATGTGATCCGATTCTGTTAATTTGGTAAGGCGTTTAACAACAGGTGCCGATGTTTGTCACTTCCGAATGGGCACCGTCATTCACATACAGCGATAGGAGACTAGATTGATGATTGAGCGCATGATGTCAAAGATGGCACGCTTTGCAGCCGTTTCGGTTTGTTTGGTTGGGTTCAGCCTGGCGTCAACCGGTTGCGAAGAGCACAAGCACGAAATGGGCCAGACCAAGCAGTGCTGCGGTAAGGACGGAAAATGCTGCAAGCCAGCCGCCAAGAAGTGTGGCGCCGATTGCAAGAAAGCTTGCTGCAAGTCAGGCAAGAAGTGTGGAGCAGATTGCTCGAAAGCATGCTGCAAGACCGCCAAAAAGTGCGGCGCCAGTTGCACCAAGCCATGCTGCAAGAAAGCATAGTCCGGTTCTCGAACCGGCGAGCAGTCTAGTGAGCTATGACGCTACACAAGACTTACTCAAACGCGGGATGGAACTTTGGTTTCGTCCCGCGTTTTTTGTATGTCCGGTCTTGGTTGAGAAGTCGGTCTTAGTCGAGCAGGATGTACCCGATGTTTCGATCGGCGCCTGTCACAAACGCACACACCGAATCGCTGGCTGAGACGTCGGTCGCCCGCAAGAGCGGATCGGAATCGTCCGTCGCGCGCGGGTCGTTGAACACCTGCCAGGTCACGTCTTTGCTGATTTGCAAAAGGTCTGCGGCATCTTCGGCACCTCCGCCGGCGAGGAAGCGATATTCGCCATTGGGGCTCATCGACAAGGACTGACCAAATCCAAACGTGCCGTCATCGCGATCGTCACCAACGGACAAGTTGGTGACGGCATCAGAGTTAACGGACAGCTCATTGGCGATGATTCGTCCAAAGACACTGCGAGCCTGGCGATTCACAAGTCGATCGGAATCGTTCTGCACGGCGAAATATCCGAATTGACCGTTGTTCAATATAAAATCATCAAACGATGCGGGATTCACCGGTAATGGCGACGTGACGCCAAGATTCAGTCTGGCCACATAAACGATGCGATTGCCTTCCGGTGATTGCTCGCGACTGAGATACATCAGATTGGCGTCATCCAACCACATTGGCTTTTGATTGGAAACGCCACCGAAGGTCGTGAAGTCAAGAGACAACGGGGCCAGCTCGCTGAAAAAGTTGCTGTAGAAATAAATGTGATCGTTGACTTGGGCAGCGAGGTAAACCCGGTTTGCATCCAAGGCGACCTGGGCTTCAAACGTTTCAAATGGATCAGAAGTGCCGGGCGGGTTCTCCATGATATTGATGATTTCGGGGCCCGATCCTTCAAGCTTCAATAACTTAATGAGAAAGTCGTCGGTCGTGCGTTCGCGATTCATGATGGCTGCCACATAGTCCCCATCAGCGCGAAAATTCGGAGAATCCGTCGCAATTCCACCGGTTACGGCAAATTCGTCTGGATTGATCGCAGTGAGCGATGCGGTATCGACATCGAAGACGAAGACTTCACCTTCCAGATTTCGCAGGATGATCCACTTGCCCGTTACCGCAAAACCGGAAACGGCAAAGAGTTCAATTTCGGAGATGTCTGTGGCGACGGGATTGGGATCCGAGGGGATCAAGTATTGAACACCGCTGCCCACTCCGGTCCCGACGACAATCAGATCGTCACCGGTTTGAATCCATCCCGATGGATCAACCTGCACATCGGTGAACAACACTTCCAATCCAAACGGATTCAGCTGGTTGACTGGGCCCGGATCGTCATCTTCAGATCCGTTGGAATCGATGGGGTCGTCACCGGAGTTGTCGGACCCATTTCCTGGTCCATCGAAGCCATCGAGCGGATTGGGCCCGTTGTTGCCACCGTTGACCAAGGTGGGGCGTACGCACCCGGTAGCCAGCAAGACGCAAGACGCGCATGCCAATAAGCAAAACGTCTTGTGCCGAACCGTTAACATTTTCATTTCATCGTTCCAAGTGAGATAGACACCAGCCCGAGCAAAGTCTTGCTATTACTCGGCGTCCAGTCAAGGGGAACTTGCCATCGTGGAACCATCAGACGGTCGCGCGGGGTGGCATATGGAAGCGGTTGGTTGAAATTTGCAGGTTGGGTGCAGAACGTCCTAAAACAAACCGCGAATGATTTGGTCAATTGAGAATGCCGCCGCCAACGGCAGAGCGATCTTCACCCAGGTTGGCCAATGTCGCTTGGGCGAATCTTGATCTTGCTGCGGAACGAGAAGCTTGAGGAAATCGGTTGGTTCGGTGTCGTGCCCCGACGCTCTTGAGATCGATGTGATGATGCGACTCGCTTCAAGCGGGCGAAGTTGCAGAGCGGCAGCGTATTGAATGAGACGTTTTCGACGGCGGGGGGCCAATGGACCATTGCGAAGTTCAGCCCGCACCATCTCTTTGAAGATCTCGTGAGATTCACTGCGCGAAAAGTGCCTTCCACCATGGATGGGCTTGGCGGAGTCGTCCTGATTGAATGGGTAGATCGGCATTGCTTCTTTCCCAAGAATTGATGCGGTCCGTCGCCCACATCCCGATTCACGCTTCAATTGATGATAGCCGGTGAGGTGAGCAGAAATAAAGTCGAAACGCTGGGAATTGGTGATTTTGAATCGGCGGCGTCTGAAAATGGGGTGAATTATCGGCGGGTGACGATGCGGCCAGTCGAGCGACTGTGAGATGGGCCGTACGATTGGATCCCTGTCGCAGGCCGTCCCCTGTGAAGGGACGGCGTTTCCAGGTTCGGCTATTTACTTGACGTCCTCGTCGTCGTCCTCCTCTTCCTCTTCTTCATCGTCATCGTATTGTTCTTCCTCGTCGTCTTCGTCATACTCTTCGTCGACCTCTACGTCTTCATCGTCATACTCTTCGTCATCGTCGTCTTCTACATCGTCGTCATCGTCCGAGTCGTCTTCCTCCCAATCATCATCATCCTCATCTTCTTCGTCGTCGTCCTCCTCTTCATCATCGCCTACGTCATCGGTTTCGAGATCGGGATCGTCGTCGTCATCCTCGTCGTCATCCTCGTCGTCATCGTCGTCGTACTCAGGATTCTCTTCGTCATAGGCGCTTTCGACCTCAGCCGTCGGCGTTGGAACCTGAGCGATGGCTGGTTCTTTGGATGGCGCGACAACTTCATCGACATCGTCCGCGTCAGCCGCATAGTTGTCTTCCGCAACTTCGCGATCGACGCGGGCTTTTAGGCTCTGCCATTCTTCCAGCGTCATCTCGACTTCGCGTGCCTGCGAACCTTTGAACTCGCCCACCACGCCAGCTTCGGCCATCTCGTCGATCAGGCGCGACGCTCGCGAATAGCCGATGCTCAGTCGTCGCTGCAAGAGACTGACGCTTCCGCGCTGCGATTCAAGCACAATGACGACGGCTTTGTCGAATAGTGCATCGCGATCGGCGCTGTTGCCACCGATGCCCTTGGCTTTGATGCGCATGAGCTGCGGATGAAATTCCGGTTTGCCCTGGTCGACGAGGTAGTCAATGATGCTGTTGAGTTCGTCATCTTCCAGAAGCGTGCCCTGGGCACGAATCAACTTGTGCGAGCCCGGCGGAAGGAAGAGCATGTCGCCCTGCCCCATGAGCACTTCGGCACCGTTTTGGTCGAGCACGATGCGCGAGTCCATGCGGCTGGCCACCCGGAACGCGACGCGGCAGGGCATGTTCGATTTAATCAACCCGGTGACGACTTTCGCTTCTGGGCGCTGCGTTGCGACGACGATGTGGACACCGACAGCGCGCGATTTCTGCGCCAATCGTGCAAGGTGATGCTCGACTTCTTTCGCCGATGTCATCATCAGGTCGGCCAACTCGTCGATCACGATCACAATGTAAGGCAGCTTGACCGGAATCTGTGATTTTTCCTGATCGTTGGATGGCGAGAATCGCTTGTATATTTCCTCCTCGCCCAGTCGGTTGTATGACGCGATGTTGCGAACGCGCGCTTCGGCGAGCAACTCGTAACGCTCCTCCATCTTTGTGACAGCCCAGTCGAGAATCTGCTCGGCTCGGTTCATGTCGGTGATGATTGGCGACATGAGGTGGGGCACGTCTTTGAACTGCGACATCTCCACCATCTTCGGGTCGACGAGGATGAGTTTCACTTCGTCGGGCTTCTTGGTCATCAAAAATGACGCGATGACGGAGTTGATGCAGACACTCTTTCCAGACCCCGTCGTTCCCGCGATCAGCATGTGAGGCATCGCGGCGAGATCGCCCATCAGCGCCGCGCCGCTGGCGTCTTTTCCGAAGAAGATCGGCAGGGCCATCTTGCGGGCTTTGGCTGCTCCGAGGGCGAGCAATTCCTTAATGCGCACCTTCTCCTTGTTGGCGTTGGGCACTTCAATGCCGACGGTGTTCTTACCGGGAATCGGCGCGACCACGCGGATGGCTGGGGCTTTTAGCGCTCGGGCGATGTCGTTGGTCAGCGATGCGATCTGCGAAACCTTGATACCCGCACCGACCGCCAACTCGAACATGGTGATCACCGGACCGGTTTCAATTTCAACCACCCGGGCATCCAAACGAAACTCCTCAAGCGTTTGCTCGAGCATCTTGGCCTTGGCTCGAACGATCGATTCCTGCTGGGCGTTGAAACCGAGTTCCGGATCGTGAAGCAGGTGGTGTGGCGGAAAATCCCAATCGCCAACCGGCGTGGGGTAGGCTTTGTCTGGCACAATTTCCGCCATCGGTCTGGGCATGTTGACCCGCAACTTCGGCGGTGCTGATTCTGATGGCGCTGGTTCTTCAACTGCATCAATTTCTGAAGGTTCGGCGGCGACTTCCTGCCGCCTCTTGGATTTCTTTTTCTTACTCTTGTGTTTGCGACTTTCGGCAACCGTAGTTTCATCAACGTTGGCAGACTGCTCGGCCGCCTCTTTGGCCAATGCCCTTCGACTCGAATTGATTCGCATCTTCGGCGATTCGGGGGGCAACTCGGATTCGTCAGCATCATCCGCGTCAACAGAGCCACGCCCCGCGCCGACCGCTGCAGGCGATCCGAGCGAGGTGCGAGCAGCCGTGATCGCATCGGCAGAGGCATCCTTAAGATACTGAACCGCAGCCGGAAAACGAAGCACCCAACCTTCCGCCGCGAACGTCAGCCCAACGAGAAAACTATACGCCAAGACGAGAATCGTCCCCACATTTGAAAACGCATGGCGCAAAAGCATCGCCAGCGCAGCCCCAAGCACACCGCCATCGCCGATCGCCAGCGATTCGTATCCCCCAGTCGAAATGAACGATACGGAGGTAGCCACGCTCGCGATCAGAATCGTCACGCCAAATGTCCGCTGCACCAGGCTGACCACTTTGCCGTGAACCAGCCACAGGAACGAAGCCATCGTGGCGAACAGGACGAGGATGTAGGACCCATCACCGATCCAGTAGAACAATTGGAACGCCAGAAATGATCCGGCATGACCGCACGCATTCATGGTCGGGTCGTTGTGGGGGGCGTGACTCGGGTTCGGCCAATCGGCGATGTCGAACGTCAAGAGTGCCGTCCAGGTAAACAGGCAGATCAGGCCAATGAAGGCCGGGGCGGCCAACGACCGCGTTACTTGGTATTTCTTTTTCTTCTTCTTGCGAGCCACGGGACTCCTTTCCCAGTGGGTGGCGAATGAATTCATGCGCGATAGCGCCGGTCCCGGAAAGTTTCGCAGACGGACCGCGCGTTTTCAATCCCGACAATTCAGGCGGATCAGCGCTTTGCCAACATCGGCTTACAACAGCTGTTTTATGTAGCGCCAATGGTGATTTTGTGAAGAATTGTAAGCGACGATCGGTGACTGATAAGGTGGGCGATTTGCCGCACCAGCAAGGACATGAATTCATACGTGGCATGTGGGCGAGTTCGAGGGATTGTTAAGATTCGATCGATTCGATGCCTCGCATCAGCTGGTCATTGAATCGCGGTGCTCTCCCAGTTAGACTGGCGTACTGTGAGGGAAAGGCTGAGAGAGAGTCACTCCCCCAAACACATCTTAGGGCTGACGAACGAGAGAGAGGAGAGAGTCTATGACTGTGCGCACATTTAGAGGGGCGGCGGTGTATTCTTGCGCTGTGTTTGCGCTGGTGGCCGGACGGTCGGCGAAGGCAGGAGCAACGCTGACTGTGGACGATCGAGAGATTGAAGTCGCAGCATCCGTTACCGAGGGATTCAATAGCAGTGGGATCGGGCCGAGTTCATTTTTTCCACCGGCCTTGGGAAGTTCGTGGAATGTTGGTTCCGACACGGGGCTGGTCGTGTCAAACCCCGCTGGCGACGCAGAGTCTTCAGCGATCGCCGTGCATAATTCGAGTTTTGACTCGGCCCCCATGTTTAGCATGGTGACTGCGTCGGGAACGGCCAACGCGTACGGTAGCGTCGATGCCTTTGCGACAAGCGCCGACGCCCAATCGAACGCCGACAGTGTCTTCGACATTCAGTTCACGATTACAAGTCCGCAGGATTGGTCAATCACGGCTATGACGGATGACGAGGGTAGCGGTTCGACGGCCCGAGTACGATTGCGCCCGGTGGGTGGATCGGACATTTTCATCCTACAGGGTGACGGTGTGATGAACGGTTCGGATTCAGGAACCCTGCCGCCTGACGACTATCAATTGATCGGCGAGGCGAAAGCCGTCGGTTTTGCGAGCACGATCGGATCGAGTTTCTTCAACAAGGATGCTGCATTCTCATTCGAATTCAGCATCGTCCCCGAGCCAGTCTCGGGTATGCTTGTCCTTGTGGCAGCGCCTTTGATTGTGCGACGCCGCATCAGGAAATAAGCGGCGCGGATGAATTCGCAAAAGTTAGGTTGGATTTGCTTCAAAGAGTCATACAAAGCCACATTCGTGAAGACACGGGTGTGGCCTTTTCTTACACGAACATCGTGAATTTTCGGATTCCAATGCCAAGAATCGGTTGATTTGTGCGAACAGTGCGTTTCACATATCACATTCCAGGCTGCGCTCAAGCATTGCGGGGCCCATCAGAATTCTTGCGGTGATTAACGGAGTTTGACCGGGAGAGTGGACTATGCGCTGGAGAGGACGACGACGAAGTAGCAACGTAGAAGATCGCCGCCGGGTGGGTGGGCCGATGGTCGCCAAGGGCGGCGGGCTTGGGGTGATCATCATTGTGATACTCTATGCGATCTTGGGCGGAGATCCGCAAGCGTTGATCGAGAATCTCCCCGCCACCAATTCGAACCAATCAAGTTCAACGCAATCGGGTGCGGCGGTTACGCCTGCCGACGACGAGCATGCCGCATTTATCTCAACCGTGTTAGCCGACACCGAAGACGTTTGGAACGGGCTGTTCGAGCGGGCGGGCGAGCGCTATGCTGAACCGAAGCTGGTCTTGTTTCGCGGGCAGGTGCAGTCGGCTTGCGGGTTTGCCAGTGCGGCATCGGGG
>BQJS01000220.1 GCA_021604825.1 Phycisphaerae bacterium
GCAGATACCCAATGGATCGCCGCCTTTCCCATCGCGCAATACGAAAACCTTGCTCACAAATCCCAACTCGTCGCTCGTGCGATAGTGCATTCGATAAAACGCGTCGTAGTCCCGGCGCGTACCACGTTCAATCCGAAGTCGCCGCCAGATGCTCGGCGCTCTATGAATCGGCGCTCGCTCGACGGTTTCAAGCTGATCGCCACCCTTAAGATTCACGCGCATATCCGGTTGCAAGTCGGCGAGTACATCTTCATTGTTTGTCGCCAACACGACCGCCAACCCCCGACGCGTCGCCAAACGGCGCAAGTTGTACGCAATCGACTTCGCAGCCCGTCGATGCAAACCACTTGCAAACTCGTCAATAATCAAGAGACCGGGCGCGGTCCCCTCCGATGCAAACCCGATGGCCCGCGCCAGCCGCGCCCGGAATTTCTCTCCATCAGACAGCTCCTCATAAACGCGCATCCACAATTGCGCTTCACCCAACGCACACTGACTCAGCGTCGACATGGCCTCCGACAATGACGCCCGAGGGGCCACCACATCAATCAGCGCCCGCTTGGCCGGAAACGTCATCCGCGAAATGTTGTGCGCACGAGGGAATTGCGCTTCCACCAAACCCAATGCCGTCGATTTGCCCGTGCCCGAATGCCCGACAAACGCCACAATCCGTCCGGGCGATATCGGGATAACTTGATCCGGCAGCACCACCCGAGCGCCAGCCGGCACCACACCGAAATACCGAGCCACCTCAGCCGCCCGACTCGATTGACCCACGCGCACGGCTTCGACCGAATACCCGATCTGCGCTGTCTCTGTATCAGCCACCTCACCAACCAATTTGCCAGCCGCGTTTCCGACCAATTCAACTGTGTCCTCAACGATCGCAGCCAAGACGCCCTTCCTCCTCAATCGCGGCCCTAATTCATGCCGATTCCGCCCCAATTAGAACCTAACATTTTCCGAATATTACAACGTGCGCAATGGTTTGTCAATGGAATTTCAGCACCAACCGATACGGCGCTTCGTTCCAGCCGATCGAGTTTCTTTAAGCTGGCTAGAGATCTCGGCTTACGAGAGAAGTGACAATGCCTTGAATTGAAAAATCCCGACTTTCGTCGATGACCAGGGGCTGGGTGGCCGGGTTGTCGCCGCGAAGAATAATGGTCCGCGTACCGCGACTGCCATCAACGCTGACACGCTTAAGCGTTGGTTCGCCATCGACGAGGCACGCACAAATTTTGCCTTGGACGAGTTCCGGCTGAACCTCGGGGCGATAGTGGACAAGCACCATATCACCCGGTTTCAATGTCGGCTCCATGCTGTCAAAAGTGAGCCTCAGGCAGTAAAAATCGGGGGACCACAGATGTTTCAAAACCGGGAACATCTGCATCTGTTCCTGCGACTGTGCCGGCGGGCCAGCCGGTATGCTTCCAAACGTTGGCAGGTGGCGAATCTCCAACCGCTGCGGATTGTCGTGGTCCTCGCCCTCGCCAATCAATACCGCTTGCGGAATGTCCAACGCAACTGCGAGCGCATGAATGGTGCGCGGCGCCGGCTTGCGATGGTGTCGCTCAATCGCAGAAAGATACCCCTGGTTGATGCCCGCTACCTTGGCCAACTTCACCTGCGAAAAACCCAGCTCCCGACGCCGGGCACGCACCCGATCACCGATCCACTCCACCGCTCGCCGCGCTGTCATTGGATTTGAACTCGTCATACTATTGCTATACAGCAATATCCGACATAATTCAACCGATTACTTAGGGAATCAGCCCCACCCTGCGTTTCAACCTTTCCACCCGCGCGCCGAATGACAGCCGCCAACGAGCCGCTACGATGCAACCGTGACTGAATCACCCAGCAAACCTGAAGCCAAGCCATCGGCTCCCTCAAGCGACGATGCCACCGCCCCGGCAGCACCACAAAACCGCTGGGCGGGCGTTTGGCCTTGGATCGCCATACTCGTCGTCGCCCTTGGCATTCGCGGTGCGTACCTCTGGCAGATCCAAACGATCCCCTACTTCAACCAACCGGTTGGCGATGCGGCGTCCTACGACGCTTGGGCGCAGGAAATCGCCAGCGGCAACTGGGTTGGCGATCAAGTGTTCTACCAAGCCCCCGGCTACCCCTACTTCCTCGCGGTCGTTTACACCTTCGCCGGCGAGTCGAATCGTCTGCTCGCAGCCCGAATCGTTCAAATCACTCTGGGCGCACTGGCGTGCCTGTTCATTGGACTTGCAACGTCGCGCATGTTTGCGCGAAACGCGGGATTGATCGCGGCATGCATGTTGACCGTCTATCCACCGGCGATCTTCTTTGACGGCCTCATCCAAAAAGCTTCCGTCAACATCGCGTTAATGTCGCTCATGGTGTGGACGCTTGCCCACATTTCGAATCGTCCCAGCGCATTCAAATGGCTCGGGTTAGGCGTGATCCTCAGCATGCTCGGACTCACCCGAGAAAACACACTGGCCTTGATACCTGTTGTGATGGTTTGGTTGTGGCTTGGTTTCCGAACAACTCCAGCACCAATTCGCGGACGATGGTTTGCCAGTCTGTGCGGCGGGATATTGCTTATCCTTTTCCCAGTGGCGCTCCGCAATCATCACGTAGGTGGCGAGTGGCTCATCACCACCTCGCAAGCTGGTCCGAACTTTTACATCGGCAACAACCCCGAAGCCACGGGCCGATACGCCCCACTCGTGCCGGGCCATGAAACACCCGAATTTGAGCGCACCGATGCCGTTCGATTGGCTGAGTCAGCCACTGGCAAAACGCTGACCGCAAAGGAGGTCTCACGCTTCTGGTTCGGTCGCTCGTGGGAATTCATCCGCGAAGCCCCACTCAAATGGCTCTCACTGTGCGCGCAAAAAATACTGCTCGCTATCAACCGCTACGAAATCAGCGACGTGGAGGGCTACAACGTCTACCGCGACTTTTCTCCGATCCTGGCAATACTCTCGATTGTCGGCCACTTCGGAATCCTCTGCCCCATCGCCATCGCAGGCATGGTTCTCGCCCGTTCGAATTCCAAACACCACAAAATCCTCGTCGTCCTCATTGCAACCTTCACCATCAGCGTTGCCGCATTCTTTGTCCTCGCCCGCTATCGGGCCCCGCTGGTGCCAATGTTGATCCCCTTCACAGCTTACGCACTCGTCGAATTCTGCAGACGTTACCGCGAACGCACATCGCTACTCGCCCCGGCCGTCGCGGTCATCATCGCAACCGCCGCCTGCAATTGGCCCATCAATCCACAGCAGAAACTCGACGCGATGGCCTATTCCAACCTCGCGACGATGATGGCCCAAGGCGGAAATCTCGAAGGGGCAATCGAAATATGGAAGATCGGATTGGAAGTGAACCCGAATGGACGCGAGCTGCATTACAACATCGGACTCGCCTATGAATTGCAGCAGAAGCTACCGGAAGCCGTCAAACATTTCTCAGAAGCGAAGAAGCTCGACCCCGATCTCGCCGAAGTGGACTATCACCTCGGCACGATTTTCGAAGCCGTTGGCCAACTTCAAAAAGCCGCGTGGCATTTCACCGAGGCCCAACGCATCAACCCCAACGATTCCGAATCAATTGCAGCGCTCGCCCGTGTGCAAGCTAAGCTCAATCCGCAACAAACCGACTGACACGCCCAGACCGGGACCAACCGCTTACTTCGCGTCCAACCACGTCGCCCCTTTACCAATGTCCACGACGATCGGAACGTCAAACGAAATGGCATTGACCATTTTGTCGCGAATCATCGCTACGTGCGCGTCGACTTCAACTTTCGCAACTTCAAACACCAACTCGTCGTGAACCTGAATGAGCATCTGCACGTCAAGCTCGTTCGACGCAATCTCGCGGTGAATGTCGATCATCGCCCGTTTGATCATGTCAGCGGCTGTCCCTTGAATCACGGTGTTGACCGCCAACCGCGCACCAAGCGCCTGTTGCTGCTTATTGCGCGAGTGCAATTCATCAATCGGACGTCGCCGCCCCAAGATCGTCTCGGCGTACCCCTTCTCCTTCGCTTCGGCGATGCACTGATCTACGAATCCTTTGATGCCCAAATACTGATCGTTGTAGCGATCGATGAATTCCCTGGCCGCGCCCTGCGAAATCCCCAGCGAGCGGGCCAACCCAAACGCGGTCTGACCGTAAACGATGCCAAAGTTCACCGCTTTCGCCGCACTACGCTGCTCGGATGTGACCTCTTCAATCGACACGTCGTTGACCTGGGCAGCCACCGCGGCGTGAATATCCAAACCATTTTCAAAGGCAGCCAAGAGCGCCTCGTCCTTTGAAAAATGCGCCAACACCCGTAGCTCGATCTGCGAGTAGTCAGCAACAACCAGCGTGCGATCAGACCCGCTGGCAACAAACGCGCCGCGAATTCGCCGCCCCAATTCGGTGCGGATGGGAATGTTCTGCAGATTCGGATCGCTCGATGAAAGTCGGCCAGTCACCGCCCCCGTCTGATGAAACCCGGCATGGATGCGATCGGTCTTCCTGCAAACCATCTGCGGAAGCGTGTCCAGATACGTCCCCTTGAGCTTCGTCAATTCCCGATACTCAAGCATCAAACGCGGAATCGGATTATCCGTCTGTTGAACCAGCGCCTCCAACGTCGCCGCATCGGTACTGCGCCCGGTCTTGGTTTTCTTAATGACGGGCAGCTTCTGTTCATCAAACAACACGACGGCCAACTGCTTCGTCGATGCAATGTTAAACGCGTAACCCGCCGCCTCATGAATCTCAGCCGTCAACTCCAGCAACCGATCACCCAGATCGTCACTCATCTTAGCCAACAACGATTCATCCAGACTGACGCCGTTCGACTCCATCCGCGCCAACACCGAAACCAGCGGCATCTCCACGTCTTCAAACAACGATTTGAATGAACTTTCTTCAAGCTGCTTCGAAAGGATTTCATACAATCGCCACGTAAAATCTGCATCCTCGCCGGCATATTCCGTCACGTGGGCGGCGTCAACTTGGTCAATCGTCAACTGATCCTTGCCCTTACCGATCAAGTCCGAAATCGGAATCATGCGATGACCGCATAGCTCCAACACCAGCGCATTCATCCCGTGCGACCGACGCAATGGCTCCAACACGAAACTCGCGATCATTGTATCGAACGCAATGCCACCCAGTGGCATCCCCGCCTGCTCAAGTACAATCGCATCGTACTTGATGTTCTGCCCAACCTTACCGATCGACACATCGCCAAGCACGCCAGCCAGCTTCTCACGCACCGATTCCAGCGCCAGGCACTTACCCATCGCCGCGCGAATCGGAATGTAGTACGCCTTGCCCGCCTCCCACGACACGGAAATCCCCGCGAGTTCCGCGACGACCGGATTGATGTTCGTCGTCTCCGTATCGATCGCAAATATCGACTGCTTCTCCAACTCCGCCGCAAGTTCATCCAGCGCCTTATCCGTATCCACGCAGACGTATTCGCCCAAGTCCTCCGATGACGCCAACGGCAATTCACCTTGCACGTCATCTTCGCCAGCCAACTCATCAAGCTGATCGGTAAGCCGATTGAATCCCAGCGACTCAAATGTTGGCCGGGCGTTGCCAAACGTCAGCGATGCCGTCCGCGCCGATTCAAGGTCAAACTCAAAGTCGACGTCATCCAACAACGTGACCAACTGCCGCGTGATCGGAAGGTGCTCTGCAAACGCCTTGACGTTTTGACTTTGCTTTGGCGTCAATTCATCGGCGTGTTCGACGACGGCTTGGGCGGTGCCGTACTTGTTGATGAGTTTGACCGCCGTCTTCGGTCCGACGCCAGCCACACCAGGGATGTTGTCCACCGAATCGCCCGACAACGTTTGAATATCAATCACCTGCTCGGGCGCATACCCCTTGTTTTCAAGCAGCGCCTTGCGATCCAGCACCACATTCTTACCCGGATCGTACAGAAATACGTGGTCCGAAATGACTTGCTCAAGATCCTTGTCCTTGCTGACCAGATAAACATCCAGATCATCGCCCGCCAAGCGCTTGGCCAGCGTCGCCATCAGGTCGTCGGCTTCATACCCTTCCTGACGCAAGACCGGGATTCCCATCGCTTGAACAATTTCAACAATACGGTCGGCCTGCGGATGCAGATCATCCGGCGCAGGGTCGCGTTGGGCTTTGTATTCGGGGTAGATGTCGCAGCGAAAGACGGTTCGGTCGCTCACGTCCAACGTCATGACCAGATAGTCGGGTTTCTTGTCACGCAGCAAAGTGAACAGCGTGCTGCAAAAAACATAGACCGCCTTCGTCGGTTCGCCAGTCGGCGAGGTCAGCGGTCGAAATGGCGCGTAGTAGCTGCGATAGATCTGGGCATGACCGTCAATCACAAAAAGGGACTTGGGCACGGCGAGTCATCTCCAATGCGACATGTTCAACCGCGGCATACGGTTGGCCGCTTTGGCGCGGTTCGCGACTCTAGCCACGGGCGAACTTGCTGTCAACGAGGCGACAATAGGACCGGCGCACCCATGATCCGCCGCCGGCAAAGCAATCGATAATCCACCCAGCCCGGAGAATTGTTCATTGAAATCGGAACGCGACTTGGCGGCGAATTCGAGGGCACCACAAACCGATAGACCATGCAGAACGATACTGCAAGTGCAGACAGCCAACCGTGCGCAGCGACCCTTGACGGAGAATCCCAATGCCGGCCCAAACCGATATCCTGCTTGAGTCAGGAACCAACGAACTGGAAGTGCTTGTCTTCACGTTGGGTGAAAATCGCTACGGCGTCAACGTCGCCAAGGTGCGCGAAGCGATTCGCCCCGTTCCGCTAACGTCGATTCCGGAAAGTCACCCATCGGCGATCGGAGCGTTTCAACTACGCGACACTGTCACCACACTGATCGATCTCCACAAATTCTTCGAGCTGAAATCCGAAGCGCCCGAGTACGACTCGCGTCGAATCATCGTAACGGAGTTTAATCAGGTGCGTATCGCCTTTCTCGTTGATGCCGTCGAGCAGATCTACCGGGTCAGCTGGGAGTCAATCGCCCCGATGCCCCCAATCGGCACAACAGAATCACCAGTCACCAGCGTCTGCACAATTCGCGACAACATGGTGCTGATGATCGACTTTGAACGCATCGTATTCGACATCACCGGACACGACTTGTTCGACGTCAAAGTCGAAGACTCCGAGAAAAGCGCCGAGCGAATGAATACGCGCATCCTTCTCGCCGAAGATTCATCGCTCATGCGAAGTCTAATCACCAAGAACTTGAAACGAGCTGGATACTCGAACTTCGTCGCCGTCGAGGACGGCTCGCTGGCTTGGAACCTGCTTCAGCAGCAAGCGACGGGCCAACTCGACGATCCGTTCGCCGTCATCATTACCGATATCGAAATGCCGCAACTCGATGGGTTGGCGCTGACCAAACGGATCAAGGAGACACAGCAGCTATCCAGCCTTCCGGTCATTGTCTTCAGTTCCTTGGTAAGCCCAGACAATGCTAAGAAAATCGAGCAGGTCAAAGCCGACGGCCAAATC
>BQJS01000221.1 GCA_021604825.1 Phycisphaerae bacterium
GCAAGTTCCTGGCGGAATCACGACACCGGGGCCGCCGAGACATTCTGCGAAGACACCCAAGTCATCCAAATCGACATCGCCATCATGGTCAAAGTCGAACGGACCGTTGCAGGCGGCTGGATCCTGACCGGGGTTGGCGACCGTCGGACAATTATCATCCGCGTCGCATACGCCGTCCGCATCACAGTCTTCAAACGTACCCGCACAGATACCGTTCGTGCAGGCGTCATTGGCCGTGCAGCTGTCGAGATCGTCGCAAGATCCACCCTCATTGGCGGGCGCGATTTCGCACAAACCATCGCCTGGGTTACATACCCCAGTATTACAGGTATCGTCCAGATGCGAGCAATCAACCGGCACATTTTCGCAAACTGCGTTGCTGCACATATCAATGGTACACAGCTGTCCGTCGTCACAATCCGCGGCTTCATCACAACAACCGGGGATCGGATCGTTAACGCAATCGTTAAACCCGATAAGTAACCCGCTGTCGGTCACGTAGGTCGCACCGTTGATGGTACCGTCGTTGGCATTGCCAGCCGAATCGAACGCGGTTCCGCCGGCAGTTTCGTTCATACCCCAACGACCGATAAGTCCCGGAGCGCTTTCGATCTCAATATTCATCGTCGCTTGGATCGCGTTTTCGCTTCGGGCGTAATTCCAAACGCGAACCTCGTCCATCAAGCCCTCGAAGCGACCGGAAGATGATCCGCTCGACGTTTGAGCCGTGCCCAACGAGAAATGCTGGATGCTGTCGAAACGTGGCGTACGATCGACCGTATTCGATCCGTCAAGGTTTCCGTTGAGATACAGTCGCCACGTCGAGCCGTCATAGGTCGCTGCAACGTGATACCACACGTCCAGCGTATCGATTGGCGTCGAACCGCTTACTGGGAAGTTGTTCGGCGCGGGATCAACCGACTCGAAGTCGGCCACCAATACGTCACTCGTTCCGTCAATACCCATGAAGTAGTTCGCGTCTCGGTTATCACCGTCCGCCTCACCACGTCCCTTGGCAACCAATGGAATAGCCACAACGCCTCCGCCGCCAGTACTGGCTGTCGCACCCGCACCGGTCGGCTTGATCCAAGCTTCCAGTGTGAACTGAGCCGCTCCCAGTTGCGGAGCTTGCCCCATCGAAACATCATCGCCCGCTCCGTCGAATTCCAAAGCAGACGTACTGGCCAGCACACAATCATCAGTGGTGCATGCATCGGCATCATCGCAGTCCAAACCGCTTGTGCAACAGTCTGCAATCTCTGTGCTTTCACACACGCCAACGCCAAAGTCAACAATGTTCGACGTTTCCCAACTGGCACCCGAGATCGTTCCAAATGCGCCGGTCGATGTCGAGTCGAAGGCGTAGTCACCTGTTCCTTCATTGAGTCCCCAGCGACCGATCAATCCGTTGCTGGTGACGATTTGACGACCCATGCCATCTGCGATTTCCGCGGGGGTACGGGCATGATCCCATACGCGAACCTCATCGAGCGCACCTTCCAATCGACCGTCAGCCGAGCCCGATGAATTCAGCGCCGTTCCCAGCGCGAAGTGCTGGATGCTGATGAAGTTTGGCGGTTCGTTCGGACAGTTCGCGGCTGCATTGTCGTCGGCGCCGTCCAGATAGACCTCCCAACAGCTACCGTCATAAGTAACGGCCGCATGGTGCCAGTCCGTGTCAGCGATCGCAGTGTCGGCAATCACCGGGTGATTCTGACCAGGCAATGTACCGGAAGAATGCTCTTCAAAGTCGGCGGCTAACATGCCGTTGGCCGCATGGATACCGAGGAAGTAGTTCATGTCGCGGTTGTCGCCTTCTGCTTCACCACGTCCCTTGGTCACTAACGGAATGGCCACGTCACCTCCCGTCAGGCCGCCGTTGCCCGTGCTGACCGTGTCGCCCGCACCTGATTGGCGGAACCAGCATTCAACGGTAAACGTGGCCGTCGCCAGGTCGGTGGCAGGGCCCATGGTGACTTGATCATTGACGCCGTCGAACGTCAGCGCTGCCGAGTTACCCGGAATGCACTGATCGATCGTGCATGCAGTACCGTCGTCGCAATCGTCGTCGCTTGCGCAGCAATTCGGAATCGGCGTAAACACGCATTGCTCGAGCTCACAAGTATCGGATGTACAGGGATCTGAATCGTCGCAATCGCCTGCATCGACACAGCAATTCGGGATCGGATCATTCGTACAGATTCCAGTATCGCACACGTCATCCGTGCAATCGTCGGCGTCATCGCAATCGATGTCTTCGCTGCACGTGATTGGCAAATACTCGACCGTTAGCTTGGGACGCTCAGACTGCGTTGTCCATTCGCTCGATCGGATGCCGACGCCACCAGAAGCCGTCGCGAGGAATACCCAACCCTTGTTGATGCTCGGGTCAGCCGACCAACTCTGCAGACTGCTGGTCACGTCGAGGTCATGCGTCGCAATCGTCCCCGGCACCGTGCCCAAACTCGTGTTGTCGTACTCATCCGCCTGAACATCCGCTTCACCACCAAACGTGTTGAAGGTCACAGACTCGACCCAGTCGACGAGGACCTCGTGCAGATTCCCTGGGTCGCCAGCATCATGAATCGTAAACGTAAGCGTTGCCGACGTAATGGTCGCTCCATCAGGAATGAGACCACCATTCGTTTCAAACAACTGCTCGAATCGCAACAGACCAATGTTTGGGCCACCACTACTGCTCGTGTCAAAACGGAATTGGGTCGACTCGCTGGCATCCGTATTCGGAGTAGCCCCGCGTATTTCGGTGTCCACGGTGCCTTCATAAACGCCCGTTTCCTCCTGGAACATGACCATCACCGGAGTGATACATTGCCCGATATTGGGATCGCACACATCGTCGCCCGTACAACTGATTGGCGTTCCGCTGCACGCTCCTCCTCCACATACATCACCTTCCGTGCATCCATCGCCATCGTCGCACACATCGGTGTTGGGCGTATTCTCGCACTCGCCAGAATTGCAAACGTCATCGGTGCAAGGATTGCTGTCGTCGCAGTCGAAACCATTGGTGCAAGCCAGCGGAATGAACGTCACTTCCAAGAGCGGTCGATCTGCCACCGTTGCGCCTTCAGCCGAATCAAACTGCCACGAGTTATCCTGCGCCGGTGGCAACCATGCCCAACCCAAGTTCGTCGCAGGATTCGCCAGCCATATCTCGATGCTCGTGCTGACATCCAAGGTGTGCGTTCCGACACCGCTGCTGCCGCTGGCGTCAACCGCAGAGGCGGCTTCGACGTCGTCGCTTTGAATACCACCACCCCAGATGTCCCAGGTATCGGTATCATTCCACGCTTGCAGCATGCGGTGCAAGGTCGCACCAACTCCGGGACTGCTGTTGGAGACCTCGATCGTCAGGTCAGCCGACAGAATCGTCGCCCCGGGAGGAATTTGACCCGGACCTGTGCCATAGATGCTCTCAAAGCGCATCAGGATGTGGTTTTCTGAAACGAGATCGACGACCAACGTGTCCGAACCAGAGAAGTCGGTGGTTGTCGCGTCGTCGGCTAGGTAGGTATCGACGTTGCCACTGTAGCCAGAAGTTCCCTGTTGGAACGAAACCGTCACAGGCGTTCGGCAGATTCCGGTGTCCGGATTGCAAACGTCACCCGGGTCGCAACTCACCGGCGTTCCTGCACAACTGCCACCCGTACAAGTATCAAACTCTGTGCAAAGATCACCGTCGTCACAAGCATCGGTGTTCGGTGTCGACTCGCAAACGCCATTGCTGCACGCGTCGTCGGTGCATGCATTGCCGTCATCGCAGAATCCGTTGGTGTTGATGTATTCGCAAACGCCATTGGTATTGCACACATCATTCGTGCACGTGTTGGCATCGTCACATTCGAGATCGCTGGTGCATGCGGTGCTAAAACTCCATGTCGCACTCGTCGTTGTGCCGGATGCGTCGCTAACTTCGACAAACCACTCGAAAGTGTTGTTGACAGGCAGGCTTGGCCACACCACGCTGGCATTCGCGCCATCTGCCACGGCTAGCTGCGTGCTCCCGATCTGCTGGAACTCGGTGGCGAACCCGCCACCGCTGAACGTCAGCGTGAATTCACTGTCGGCATCAGTTTCGTGCTGATCCAAGGTCGGCGAATAGGTTTTGACGTCAATCGAGTTGTTCTGCACGTCAAACTGCAAGTAGCGAAGCCACCCATCGCCTCCGTTCGCACGACCTTGATAGTCTGAAAGCAGCGTGTGAACCTCATTGCCATTGAACACGTCAGATCGCTGGGCTTCATCAGAAACGTGGCCGCACATCATCAAGAACAAATTGTCATTGGCTTTTAGGGCGTCATAAACAGCCTGGCCTTGCGCACTGAACGAGCCATTGGCATTGAGTAACCAATGGGCCGTCACCATCGCCTTACGATTGCTATGCGTTTGCAGCAAATTGTCCGCCCAAGTCAGGACGGCTGCATCCGGCGTGGTGTCGTATTCAAGGTGGAGAATGATGAAATCGATTCCACCCGCCGTAAACAACTGATAGCTGTTGTCATTGTTGCTGCCATGGTGTCCGCCGTAGTACGCTCGGCCGGCGAAGTGCGCTTCACCAAAATATTGATTGTAGAACGTGGTGGTTCCGTCGGGGTCTGCGATGGGCGATTGATCGTGATTGCCTACCGCGATCCCAAAGGGAATGCCGTCGGTCAGCAACGTGGTGACGGGGTCTTCAATAATCGCAAAAGCATTGCTGGCCACCAACCATTCCGAATCATCTCCACCGTTATCACCGTTCTGAACGCAGTCACCAAGTTGTGTCACAAATGCCACGTTCAAAATATTTAGTTGATCGTGCGCCCATTGCGTTTGAGCGCTGAATGTCGCGGGGTCGCCATTCTGAGCACAGCCAGCTCCGCACGAATAGAACTGAGTATCAGGAAGGGCCACCACCGTGAAATTCTCGCTGGTGACGCCATCCACCTGCCGCCCGAAAAACGCGACATCCATCGCGTCACCCTCGGGGTCGGTCACATTCACTTCCAACGTAGGATTCGCCCCAATGCCTTCAGCACCATTGGCCGGCATAATTACAGTGGCTGCGTTTGGCGGAAGGTTAATGTTGAACGGTGCGCCGGCAACCCACGATGCGCCGTCGATGGTCCCGTCGTTCGCGCTGCCCGAGGAATCGGCGGCTGTCGTATCGACACCTTCGTTGAGTCCCCACCGTCCGACCAGCCCATTCGTGGAAACAATCTCGCTGTTGATCCCGCCAAGAACTTCAGACTGAGTCAGCGCCCGATCCCAGACGCGTACTTCATCGATAATCCCTTGAAAGCGCCCCGATGCGGTTCCGCCAGAGTTGAATGCGGTGCCTACGCCAAAATGTTGAATGCTATCGGCGCGCGGTTCGCGCCCCACATTGGCGCTGCCATCAACTTGACCATCCAGGTACAGGGTCCAATCCGTTCCATCGTAGGTCGCCGCGACGTGATACCACACGCCGTTGCTAATCGTTGTCGAACCAAAGACCGGATGATTCAATCCCGGTTCTGGCCCGGTGCCTGCTTCTTCAAAGTCAGCCGCAATGACATCGTCCGAATCGCGGATGCCAACAAAGTAATTCATGTCGAGATTAGAATTCTCCGCCTCGCCGCGCCCTTTGGTCACCAGCGGGATGCCAACAAATCCGCCATTACCGGTGTTGGCTGTCTGTCCGGTACCGGTGCGTTGGAACCAGAACTCAACCGTAAACTCAGCCAACCCGAACTCAAGCGTCTGCGAGGCGTCACCAAAGGCGATTTCGTCATTCGTCCCGTCGAACGACAATGCGTTTTGTCCGAAGCTCGCCGTGCTACAAACCAGCAGCGCGCAGATTCCCATACCGATTGTTTTGATTGATCCCATGACTTTCTTCCCCTTCACCGGGTCCGACTTGGCACATTGCCAGAGAGACAGACCTTCTTGAGTGATTCAATGAACTGGCGATTCAGCTATAAGACTTGCACAGCGGCGACGACAGAACCATGCCAGCCCTCAAGGTCCAGCGTCTACAGCCACTTGCGATATCAGAGACCAATGCCAATGCTTTCGACTTCAGCACTCAATGGCCCGGAAGATATGAAAAAATGCGGATATGCACTGCCTTCCCCACCGCAACGACACTTCCCCCAGGTCGAAACATTGCTGCCTGCACGCGCGAGTCTGAATCGAGGACCCGGTGCAGTGGCTTCTTGGTTCGATGATAGTGATATCAACTAGCCCAAACAACCCATTACGGTACGGCTGTACGCCCGTCACGTAGCGTTCGATAATTTTGCGGCAAGATTGACCTGGGTGCATGGTTTAACCGGCGACAGTCGCACATCAAGTGACAATATGTGTCCCCCAATAGACATCGCCATGGCGATGAATGTCCCAATAAGTCCCAATAAGATGTGTCCGCCGCCAAGTCCGCCACATCGGTAGCGTTTTCAATCGAATCCGGGACTGGCAATCATTCAAACTTTTTCGTCGCATTCCGTAACGATTCCAATTCAAAGCGGCTCCAAATTCTTACTTGCGGTATCGCCGTCATGACAATACGAATTGGCGGTGGTTCGCGCGTGATCGGACACTTTGGCGGCTTATAATCACCGCTGTTAAGAGGGCGCAAATCAAACGTCAGGGCACAACATTTCCGGCATTCTCGCCGGCCAACATCCCGGTCGGGTTGTATCCCATTGGGGCGACCCGATGCACGGTGGAGACGAAACATGTTCAACCGGAAGCAACAACGCGCGCGGCATTTAAATAATGACGGGCAGCTAGGGTGGGCCATCACCGGGATGGTCGCGGTGTTGATCGTCACGGGTTGCGACAGCAGCATCCCCAGCGACCCGGTTGTCAATGATGAAGACGAACCGGGTGACGTTACCACCGCCCGCGAGATCGAAGAAGCCGACATCGTCAAACTCATCGACGGGTATTTCTATATCTCCAACCCGTACACGGGCCTGCGAGTGATCGACGCCACAGACATGAGCAACCCAGCGCTGGCTGGCACATATGCCGTTCGTGGCCGCGGCGTTGAATTAATCGTTCGCGATGAACATGCGTTTGTATTCACTGCCGCCGACTTTGGCTACTGCGCAGGCGAACCGGTCGCGTTTGACGACCCGTCTTTCGGTGATAGTACCGAACCCGATTATGAAGGAACGCGTCTGTGGGTCGTCGATGTATCCAACAAAGATGAACTCGAACTGGTAGGAACGGTTGACTTCGACGGCATTGTCGTCGGCACGCGGCGCGTCGGAGAAATCCTCTACGCGACG
>BQJS01000222.1 GCA_021604825.1 Phycisphaerae bacterium
TCATCAGTATGTTCTTCATCAATGTTCTCCTCTTAAGACGCTGCCGGTGCCACAGATGGACCGGCTTCTTCAGTTATTGGTTTACGATGTGTATCCAAACGATGAATCGCCGCGTACCCAGCAGGTACAACAACGAGATTCAGGAATGTCGATGTCAGCAAGCCGCCGAGAATGACCACGGACAACGGAGCAAGGATCTCGTTGCCAGGCATGTTTCCTTTCATCACAATCGGGACGAGCGCGAGCGCGGCGGTCAGCGCGGTCATCAGAATCGGGACCAGCCGTTCTTGCGAACCACGAACGATCGCCTCATGCATCGTCGCGCCTTCTTCGTCGACGAGGTGTTTGTAGTGGTTCACAAGCAGGATGCCGTTGCGCACCGCGATTCCAAACAACGTGATGAAACCGACCATGCTGGCGATCGAAATGACCGGGGCAGTATAGGTCCCGCCCAGGCCGAAGAGTGCTAGTGAGTTGCCCAGGATACTTGGGGACTCGGTCAGGAATATCGCGATAACGCCACCAATCAGCGCCAGGGGCAAATTGACCAAGACCAGTAACGCGACTGGAAGCGAACGAATTGCAAGGTTCAGCAGCACCACCATGATTAGCACAACAATACCGCTAAAGAGCGTGATCGTATGGCTCGCGCTTTGTTGGGCCTCGAACTGTCCGCCATATTTGACTGTGTATCCGTGCCTAGCCACGATCGGATCGACAATTGATTCTACCTGGGCAACCAAGTGTCCGAGGTTGGACCCTTCCGACACGTTGAGGGAGACGACGGCTTTGCGTTGAGCGTTCTCGCGCGCGATGAGGTTCGAGGCCATCTCCGGACCAATGACGGCAACTTCGTCAAGCCGAACGTGTGCGCCCCCTTGACCACGCAAGACCAACTCGCGTAAGTCGCGAACGCTCTCGCGTTCGTGGTCGGCCAACCTGACCGTCAGCGCATATCGTCGTATGCCTTCGTTTACTTCCACGACCTCAGCACCGAATATTGCATTGCGAACCTGCATCGCCGCATCGGCCGGTGTTAGGCCGAACGCAGCCAAGTCGAGCGGACGATACTCGACCGGAAGCGACTGAATCATGACTTCACGGTTAGCCGCCACATCGCGGGCACCGGGCAATGGTTTGAGTACGCCCTCGATTTCCTTGGCGATCGTTCGCAACACTTCAAGATCATCACCATAGACACTGATAGCGATCGCGGCTGGCGTCCCCGAGAGAATATGGCTGAGCCGGTGCTCAATCGGTTGACCAATATTGGTTGTGATCCCTGGGACCTGTTCCAGGATCTGTGTGACTTGCGCTCGAACATCCTCCTTGCGATGACCGGGCAGCACGGTCACATCTATTTCCGAATTGCTGACGGGCTCGGCGTGTTCATCGCGTTCAGCGCGGCCTGTTCGACGCGTCACGCTCTTCACGCCTTCAATGTTGAGCAATTGCCGTTCAATGGACGCGGCCATTCGATCGCTGGCTTTCAATGATGTGCCCGGAGGCGCGAAAAGCCCGATCGTAAACGTACCCTCATTGAATTCTGGTAGAAATGACGTTCCAAACGTCGAGGCAAAGAGGAGAGTCAAGACTGTTGCCACTCCGGCGATGCCAAGCACCGCAGCGCGCGCCGCGATGGCACGCTTGATGATTGGTGCGTATATGCGCTTCAGCCATCGAACCAGAAAACCGTCATGCGATTCGCGTTCTGTAGGTTTTGCATGCAGCAGGTGACGGCACATGGCCGGTGTTACGGTCAAGGCCACGACCAACGAAGCAATGATTGAGACGACGAACGCGATTCCCAGGGGACGGAAAAATCGACCCTCAATCCCTTCGAGAAACATCAGCGGTACAAAGACCAAGGCGATGATCACGGTCGCGAAAACCATGGCCGGTCGGATTTCGTTGCTCGCTTCGAAGATAACAGAAACCTTGGACTGGCGATCCCCTTCAGGTTTGGCGGCATTTATTCGCAGACGGCGGAAGACATTCTCCACGTCAATGATGGCATCGTCTACAAGGCTCCCCACGGCAATGGCGAACCCGCCCAAGGTCATCACATTAACGGTCATATCCAGCCAATTAAGAACGAGCAGCCCAACGGCAAGGGAAAGAGGAATGGCGGTTAGAGTGATGACTGTGGTTCGAACGTTCAAAAGGAAGAGAATCAAGATAATAGAGACGATGATGGCCGCATCGCGTAGCGCATGCATCACGTTGTCGACTGAGAGCTGGATGAAATCGGCCTGCCGGAATATCTCGCGGTTGATCTTGAGCCCTGCTGGCAGAGACGGTTCCAGTGCCGTCAGCGTCTGGTCAATCGCCTCTGTAATGTCGAGCGTGTTTGTTCCCGGCGCTTTTTGAATCGTCATCACGACGGCGGGACGACCTCCGTCCGCACCGGTTCCGCGTTTGCGCGCCGGACCGAGCTTCACGTCAGCGACCTGTCCGATCGTTACCGGAGCACCATCGTGGTACTTGATTACGGTTCCGGAAATATCGGCGACAGATCGCACCCGTCCACTCTGTCGAATGGGCATTTCCAATCCGTCGACATCCGGCAGGTAGCCTGCGCTGACAGTGCTGTGCGCTTTCCCAGCGGCGGCCACCACGTCTGCGACCGTCAGGTCATAGAGGCGCAATCGCTCTTGCTCGACCAGAATTTGGTACTCAGGAAGTTCGCCGCCAATAACGGAGACCTGCGACACACCGGGAATGGCAAGCAGCTTGTTGCGCAAATCGAATTCGGCGTACGCTCGCAAATCAAGATTGCTAATGGCTCCATCTGGAGCCGAAACCGCAAGAAGCATGATCTCGCCAGTGATTGACGTGATCGGTGTCATTTCGGCATGTGTATCCGGCGGAAGGTCTTCGCGCACCGAATCAAGCCGTTCTGAAACCAACTGCCGCGCACGGTAAATGTCCATGCCCCAATCAAATTCGACGTAGGCAATGGACAACCCTATGGCACTGGAAGTACGCACGCGGCGGACACCGGGAATTCCGTTCACCGAGGTCTCGATTCGGAAGCTCACGTATTGTTCGACCTCGTCGGCGGCTAGGCCGGGAGCTTCCGTCATCACGACAACCGTAGGTGCGTTGAGTTCGGGGAATACATCTACCGGCGTACGTGAAGCTTGATAGCCCGCGAATACCAGCAATACACCGGCAAGTACAAGAACCAGTGAGGCGTTGTCGAGTGAGAAACCGATTAGTCTTTTAAGCATGTCGATCTCCTCGCTTAGTGTTCATCGTGAAACGCACCGTCGGCGTGGAAGTGTCCGCCTTTTTGCGATGTGCCACTCTGCGCTGTTGCCAGCTTGAGTTCATACGCTCCTTCAAGGACCACCTCATCGCCAAGCGCCAAACCACTGTTGATGACCACCCAGCGACCGTCATCGACGCCCATATCTGCCTCAACCCGAATAGCTTTGTTGGCGTCGCTTGGGTCGCGTCGGAAGAACACATGGGTGATGCCGTCCTTTACGATGGCGGAACGAGGGATCGCCAGCGCTTTTCCGCCTGATGATTCAGCGACAACTTCAAGGAAAGCCGATACGCCCGGACGCATCCAAGGACGTTTTTCCTGCGGCGTGGCGACTAACGAGATCGTTCGCTCGTCGGGGTGTGCTTCGAGTCCAATGGTCAGGCTCGCACCAACCGAATCGCCGATATTCACCCTTGGCGACTCTGGCGGCGCGATTCGTGCCACGGAATCCTGGTTGAATCGCGGAAGGTCTGTTTGCAACCCCATCGCCCGAAACCGCAACTTGTCCGGTTGGACGGTCGTCATGACCAAGCTTGTTTCACTCGCCCAGGCACCGTTGGTGACGGGAACGCTCTCGACGACACCCTTTGCCGCAGCTCGCACTTCCACGATATTGATTTCCCGCCAGCGGGGATGCTCCTGTGGTGAAGCTGGATCAATGGCAACGAGGTCAGCAACGGGAATCCCAAGTATCGTAGCGGCGTTCATCAAGAGGAGTTCAAGGCGCTCACACGCACCATTGAGTTGGGCTTTGATCTCAACCTTTCGTGCTTGCAGTTCCGCCTCCTTCTCCAGAACTTCCGCAAGGTCAGCACGTGTCGACGCGAGTACGGCTTTTGACTGGGCAAACTCCTCCGCAGTGATAACGCCGCTCTCGTTTGACCGTTCAAGCTGGTCGACGCGTTCTGTCCAAATGGCGACACCAGTTTCAAGTTCGTCGTGATGTCGTCTGTGGGCAGCCATAAGTGGCTCGATCGTCGCCGATCTGCCCTTCGCTTCAGCTAGCTTCGACTCGGTTTCGTTCAGACGCTCTTGCAACTCGCGCCACTGTGGCGAATCCAGTGTGAAGAGCAGCTTAGCTGGTTCGACGAACTCGTACTGCGATACATGAAGTTCGACGCGGCCACCCAACATGGTGCGGTATTCCCGTCGCGCTTCCGGCGCAAGTTCAAAACGTCCAGGAGAGCGAATGGTTCGATCGACATGCCGGGCCTCGGCCTTGGCGAAAGTGATTCCAATGTTGTTGCGCACCGTTGCGGGAATGTCGACCCTATTGGTCGCATCAACCGTACCTGTCTCCGCTTCAGCAGGCTTGTCCGGTGGCTCATTTTTGCATCCGGCCAGCAAGACTAGCGCGACAAGTGTGATGCATGTATATTTTCTCATTATGGTTTCACCTTTGAGAGGGTGAGGTCTTCGATTTCTTGGCTTACGATATTAAGAGCGGGAGCGGCCAGCAGTACGGAAGCCGGTCTTCCCGTGACTTGTTCCAACTCCACAGTTGCGAGGGCCGCGCTTTCCACGGCATCCAGGTAGCCGCTCCTCGCCGCGAGATATGTTCGTTCCGCCTCTAGTATGGAGAGAAATGGGAGTCGGCCCGCTTTGTAAGCTTCGCGGGAGAGCGCAACACTGCGTTCGGCCGCGGGCAGCTGTTTGTCTCGATAGAACAAAGCGTTTTCCGCAGAGGTTCTTGCTCGCGCCAGACGGGCGTGAATATCTTGAGCGACGTTGACATGCAATTCGTCGCGCAATTGGATTGTCTGTTCGAGCAGCCGGTCTGCCTTGGCGATCTGCGCCTGATTCTGATCCCAGAGTGGAAGCTCGATGCCGATGGTGGGACCGACGATTGTTTTCGATCCTTGGCTTTGACGTGGTGTGAAGTTAGGCGGCGTTAGCTGGCCCGACTGGAGCGAGTCGTAAATCGTCTCCTGAACCCAATTGCGATCTCCGCGTGAGCGCCGTTCACCACGTTCGAGGGCGACGCCAAGTTCCACGGACTTCAGGAATCGAACGCGTTCTTGCTTGGCTCTTGCCTGTGCCTCCCCAACCGACTGTTCAGCAACTCGGAGATCAAGCCTGTTTCCAATCGCGATTTGCAGCAACGACTCAGGTGACATTGGCCAATCGTTGGGTTCCGGCAGAGCATCACCCAGTCGCAATGTCGCAGGCGAATCAGAGATTCCCAAGACTCTTGCCAATTCAGAGAAAGCTTCAAGCGTGGCCAATCGCGCAGTGCGGAGATTGGTTTCGGCTTCAAGCTTCTTGGTGCGAGCTAGATTCACATCAATTTCATTGCCCGTTCCGGCATGTCTCCGAAGTTCTGCAACTTCAAAGAGCCGCTCGATAATGCCCAAAGTGTCACTGAGGATTGCCTCTTCCTCACGAATTCTGGTCGCACGGGTGTACGCACGCCGGGCATCGAACGCAATGGCAGCAACAGTATTGGCCGCACGTAAGATCGTACGCTCAAGTTGCCGCTGAGCGACTTCTTTCCTGGCCGGAATCAGCCAGAGTTCCACGATATTCTGCGACAATGCCGTCTCGAAGTTGGCGAGCCCGCCGCCGTCGGGAAAACGAAACGAAAGCGCCAGGGTTGGATTGCTGAAGAGCGTGGACTGCACGAAATCCGCGCGAGAAACGCCGACGTTCAACATCGCAACCCGCGCCATCGGATTGTTTAACAGGGCAACTTGTACCGCTTCGTCAGCCGACAGGGTCCCCAGCAGAAGTTCAGCAGTCTTTGCGCGAGCGGATTGCAAATCGAGCAATAGTGAATCTGCCGATGTGCCCGTCGCGTGATGAACGGATGCAGCGGAACGCTGGATCTCGGGGCGGGCGTCAAGCGATGCACAGCCGCCAGCAACCATGACGAGCGTAACCATAACCAAGCGGCTGGTCTTGTTTTTGAAGCGGCGCAGGCGCGCACGGTCGAGATGCAAACGACCACACATCCAGCGCGGCTCCGCGCAAGAGGGCGAATTTGAAAGGCGCAATATGAATACTCCGGAGCAAGCCTGTGTTGACCACGCTGCGCGTGCGCAGCAGAAAGCGAGTCTAATACCCGCTTATCAAGTCAACAGGATTACTGTCCGGAGTTGAAGGAGATTGTCTTCGTCGGGAGAGCGCCTCGGAGGAGGCTTGGGAGGCACGAGTGCGCGCGGTTCGCGTTCGCACAAGATGCCGGTTTGGCATAGGACCAGGGTCTTGCCCATCGATTGACGGTTATTGACGGAATTCACCGGCGGCGGCAACAGAGGCAATTCGGCATGATCATGACTACTCAACTCGTCGTGGTGATCACCGTCTGAGTTCGATTGGGGATGATCGCCCTGCCCGGTGTGGCTGTGCCAGTGTGTATGCTCGTCACCGTCGTGGTGATGCGTATGGGCGTGGTGAACATGTTCCGAGTCACTGTGTGTGCGAGAACCCACGACGTCAACGCGAAAACCGCTCGCGAGAGCCACGCATGGCAAAGCACAGAAGATGACCCAGAATCGTCCCATCTCACCAAGTGTATCGGCTGAATTCGAGGCGGCAAGGTCCCACGAAACTGGCAGAGGCGTGATTCGACTTACGAACTCAATCGGATCGAATGATGTCACGGGCTACAATCTGGACGTCGCCGGTTCGAATACGATCGCCCGCAATGAAAGCTAAGTCCTATGCTGGACGCTACTTCGCGTGCGTGCCCGCGTTGGGCAGTGCGGCCCGGAAGTCCTCAACGATGGCGTAAGACTATGCTCTTAGCAATTGGGCCAAGGAGCTGCACGATGTCCAAGTTCAAGAACAAAACCCCGAGTTATTCTCTGCACAAAGCCAGCGGACAAGCCGTCATGAAACTCGACGGCCGCGATCATCATTTCAGCAAGTACGGCGCGCCTGTGAGCCATGCCTCGTATCAACACCGGGGGAAGGTCACCAGGAACTCGCCAATATCGAATCACTCTGCAACCCAGCGAAGTCGCCACATCTTGTCGGG
>BQJS01000223.1 GCA_021604825.1 Phycisphaerae bacterium
CTGATCGGTCGGATCAGTGAGTAAACTTTTCGGAATCATAAAGGCGATGCCTGCGTTCTGTTTTTCTTCATTCGGCGCTGCGTCGTTTCGGGCAACGTCCAACTCACCACCGATGACGCGCGATGCGAGAATGTGTTCTTCAATGGCGGGCTGCATGGAGTCGAGCATCGGTTTCGGCCATACGCCAATGACGAGGCACAACACCGCGATCGGCGCGAGGATACCGATTTCGCGACCATTGAGATCTGGCGGTAAACCTGCTGACGTGTCGGGTGTGCCCGGAGGTTCATTGACCGGACCAAACAGAACGCGTCGGCACATCCACAGCATGTAGATCGCACCCAGGACGATGCCCGTCGCTGCCGGAACCGCGTAAGCCATTCCGAGCGGACCTGCGATGAGTCCGTCGTGGATCTCACCCGAGGAGGCTGTGCCGATGAGCACGAGCATTTCGCCGATGAATCCGTTCAACCCCGGCAATCCGATGCTGCTAAGCGTGAAGATGATGAGGAAGATCGCCATCACCGGCATTTGTTTGGCCAACCCGCCGAGTTTGTTCATGTCGCGCGTGTGGTAACGTTCGTAGATCATGCCAACGACGAGGAACAATGCGGCTGTCGAAAGTCCATGGTTCAGCATGTACATCACCGAGCCGGTCATGCCGGCCATCTTCAGGCTGAACATGCCGAGTACGCAAAACCCCATGTGCGATACGGAGGAATACGCGACGAGCTTCTTCACGTCTTCCTGTGCCCAGGCGGCCAACGCTCCGTAGATGATTCCGGCGATGGCCATCACCGACATGAAGTGGGCGAACGCCTCAGCCCCTTCGGGCAGGATGGGAAGTGCCAATCGAACAAAACCATAGGTGCCGAGTTTGAGCAAGACGCCGGCCAGCAAAACGCTTCCGGCAGTCGGCGCTTCGGTGTGAGCGAGGGGCAGCCACGTGTGCACCGGGAACAATGGGACCTTCACGGCGAAACCGGCGACCAAACCCAGGAAGATCCACCATTGAGCCGCAGCTGGGATCAATCCGCTTTGACCATGACGCACCAAAGTCGGAATATCGAGTGAGAACACGCCCGAATTGCCATGATTGTATTGGTGGAAGGCGAGATACAACACGCCGGCGAAAGTCAGGACGCTGCCGGCGACGGTGAACAGGAAGAATTTGGTGGCGGCCCGCGCGCGTTCCTGTCCACCCCAGGTTCCGATCAAGAAGAACAACGGGATCAGGGTGAATTCAAAGAACACGTAGAAGACCAGTAAGTCGAGCGCGCAAAACACGCCGAGCATGCCAGCTTCCAAAAGCAGCAGCAGACAGTAGTACTCTTTCGCCCGAGTCGTGATGGATGAAAAACTCGCCCAAATCGCAAGCGGTGAGAGCAGTGCGGTCAACAGAAGCAACCAAATGCTGATGCCGTCGATGCCCAGCGTGTAGTTGATATCGATTCTGCTGTCACCGTCGGCTATCCAGTTTGAGGAATGGTATAAACCGTATCCGTCAACAGATTGCCCCTTCCCCTGAGCGTGCAGGCCCGCCGCGCAAACGACGAGAAGCAGCGTCAGCATCGATCCGATCATCGCGTTGCTGCGGATTTGCGATACGCGATCGCCGCTGCCGAACCACACGTACGCCGCACCGACGATCGGCATGAAGATGATGGCGGTTAGAATCCAGTTTGAAACGAAATCCACGGTACGGTTACCTTACAGGTCGAACTTCATTAACTACGTTGTGATCATGACCAACACGATAATCAGCGCGAGTCCGGCCGCCATGCCCAGGCCATAGCCTTGCAATGCGCCGGTTTGCAGCATCCGCCACGATTGCCCGAACATCCGTGGAATCACGGTGATCATCCAAACAATGCCGTCGATCAGGAACACGTCGGCTTGGTAGCAGAAGCGTCCGAGGCGGCGAAGCGGTGAAACGATCGCGGCGTGATAAAACTCGTCCACGAAATATTTGTGCAGCAATACGAAATGCGCCTTGGGGAAGGTGGCTCGTACCACTTGCGGAATCCACGGTCGCTGAACATAGCACACGTATGCGATCGTCATTCCGACGATCGACAGCAGCGCCGAAAGATACATCAGCCAATGGTGGGCGATTGCTGCGAAGAACCCGTGGCCAGCCTCAACCGCGTGTGCATCGTGCGCGTGGGCGGCGAAGGGAGCGGTGACCGGTTCGAGGAAGTGATGCAACGCACCGTGCGGTTCGAGGAATCCGAGGAACCCGCCACTGTGAATCTCAACGCCGAAGTAACCCGCACCCACGGCACCGATCGAGAGGATGCAGAGCGGTACGAGAATCCACTTGCCCGATTCATGGGCCGACACGCCTTCAGGCACGCGCTCTTCACCCCAGAACGCCAGGAACATCATGCGGAACGTGTAGAACGCCGTGAGCAGGGCGGTGACCAACCCAATGATGCCGAGAAGGATGTGCCGATTGAATGCTGCGTGGACGATTTCGTCCTTGCTCCAGAAACCGGCGAGAAGCGGGAAGCCTGCAAGGGCAGCCGAACCGATCAACATCGTAAAGTACGTCACCGGCAAAATGCGTTTTAGTCCGCCGAATCGCCGCACGTCGATGATGCCGCCCATCGCGTGCATAACGCTGCCTGCGCCGAGGAAGAGCAGGGCTTTGAAGAAGGCGTGGGTCATCAAGTGAAAGACAGCCGACCCAGCCGCCAAGCAACCGACGCCAAGGAACATGTAACCCAGTTGGCTGATGGTTGAGTACGCGAGGATGCGCTTCATGTCGGTTTGCACGAGTGCGATCGTCGCTGCAAAGATTGCGGTGGCTGCACCGAGAATTGCGACGAACATCAACACTGCATCTGACGCCGCGAATATGACGCCGCAGCGGACCATCATGTAAATGCCAGCCGTCACCATGGTGGCTGCGTGAATCAGCGCCGACACGGGTGACGGTCCTTCCATCGCATCCGGGAGCCAGACGTACAACGGCAACTGTGCGCTCTTGCCCACCGCGCCGCAGAGCAGCAGCAGGGCGATGATCGGTAGACGCGATGAGATCGTCATCGCAAGTTCCGAGGCCTGAATTGCATCGATGCTCAGCAGACTTGCGAGGGCTTCAACGTTGTGGTCCAGACCGAGACGCGCGGCTTCAAAGACTGTCGCGTAATCCAGTTGACCGAAGGTGATGTAGATCAGCAGGATGCCCAGTCCGAAACCAAAGTCGCCGATTCGATTGACGAGGAATGCCTTCTTGGCGGCAGCAGCAGCCGACGGTTTCTGATAATAAAACCCGATCAGCAGGTAGCTGCACAGACCGACCGCTTCCCAGCCAAGGTAGAGCAACAGAAAATTGCCGCCCAACACCAGGATGCACATAGAGAATACGAATAGTCCTAGAAACGCGAAGAATCGTTCGTATCCGCGCTCGGGGTGATCGTGGTGCCGCATGTATTCTTTGGAATAGATGACGACCAATGTTGAAATGAATGTCACGACCACAAGCATGACGGCTGTCAGCGGATCGATCAGCAGTTCGACGTTAAACCACGAACCGCCTCCAGCGTTGAACCACTGATAGAGTTCGATGAGGATCGAGGATTCTTCACCCGCGCCGGCGACGTGAAACAGCAGAACGAATGACGCGATCGCCGCGCCACCGACACCGAGGATCACCGGCCAATGACTGTTGCCTTTGAGGTGGCGGGGACCCAGCGCCCCTGCGCACAACGCACCGGCGGCTGGTAGCAGCAGGATGAGAATGCCTAAGTTGGTGAGTAGCGATTCGTTCATTGATTCTTTCGACCGAGTGCGAATACAGATGACTCGGTTGTGCTATCCGCTCATTGCCGACCAGCTTTCGGCATCGAGCGTGTGTTTTCTGCGATATAGGAGTACGACCAGACCAAGTGCCAAACCGGCTTCGACGGCGGCGATGACGAGCAGAAACAAACCAAAAGTGTCACCCGTCAATCGTCCGTGCAGTCGGCTGAACGCGACGACGTTAAGCACGACGCCTTGAAACATGATCTCGGTGGAGAGGAACATCACGATCAGGTTGCGGCGGGCGAGAAACCCGACCATTCCGATCGCAAAGAGAACAGCCCCCAACAAGATATATGAACTCGGATCTGGCATTCTATTTGGCTTTCAAAACTACAAGTCTTGCTAGAACGGCGGCACTTCTCGGCCAATCTGGCCTACGGGTAACCGCACTTCGCCCGTATCTTCAATGGGTACTTGCTTTCGCGAAATCGCAATCGCGCCAACCATTGCGATCAAGAGCAGGATTCCCGACAACTCCACCACAATCAAATATGGCCCGAACATCAGTTGGCCGATGGCTTTCGTGTGACCTGATTCCATCTCAATGGGTGGGACCAAGGTCTCGGACGGTGAATCGGTTGCTGCCTGCGCAACCAAGACAGGCGACCGAACTGGGACAGCTTCGATCTGTTCGATTTTTCCGGCAATTGCACCGGCGATGACGAACGAAACGAGGATTGCCATCAATGGTTCGCGCGCCCGCGTATCCGTTGTAGACGCACCAGATTGCTGAGCGAGCATGATAACAAAGGCGTACGTCACCAGAATCGCACCGGCGTAAATGATGATCAGTGCAACGGCAAGGAATTCTGCCCGTTGAATCACCAATAACACCGCGACACAAAGGATGACCAGCGCGAAATAAACGGCGCTGTATGTCGGAACCGGATGCGTCACCACCCGGCCGGCGGCCAGCACTGCGATTCCGGCAAACATGTAGAAGAAGAAATTGTTTGAATTGGGTGCGACAAAATGCACGCTCATCAATCCGAGGAAGCCGGCGATGACGCCAACGCCCAGGATCAATGCCGCCCGTCGTTGCGAACCCGAAGGCTTGGGCATTGCCAGATAGATGGCGGCTCCGCCCAGTGCGAATAGGACGTATAAGATGTAGGGAATCATGGAATTCACTGCGTATTCTCTTCACCTGCTCCGGCATCAGCACCTTTGCTGCCGCTGGGCTGACGTTCGTCGACCAGTTTTTCCAACCGCTCGCGAAGTTGATCGTATTTCTCGCGGTCACCGGTTCCCTGATAGCCGCTGATCTTCGGGTTCTTGCGTGGTTTAACGTCCTTGGTTTGGTCGTAAACGCTTAACAGTTTTTCTTTGTCGAAAATCATCTCGTCACGGGAGTGACCGACGATGTCGTATTCGGTGGTCAGTTCGATCGCGTCAACCGGACACGCCTCTTCGCACATGCCGCAATAGATGCAGCGAAGTTCGTCGATGTCGAATTGCTGGGGGTATTTTTCACGATCTTCCCATGGCGATTCGTCGGCGACGATGTGGATGCAGTTGGCTGGGCAGGCGGTCTCGCACATGAAACATGCCACGCAGGCCACGCGATCGTCGGGATCGCGGTTGAGTCGGTGCACGCCGCGATAATTATCGACGCGAAGTTGCCGCTTTTCTTCCGGATATTGAACGGTGACTTGCGGTTTGAAAAACAAGTGGTTGAGCGTCACCTTCACGCCTTCGGCAATCTGCGTGAGGTAAAGCTTGTCGGCTGCCGACAGCTTTGGCTCTTTAATGAGTATGATGTCTGCGTCACTGATCATGAAACTTGCCGATCAAAGGTTCCGTAATTATCCGCCCAGCGGTTGAGTTACCACGGGCATGTTGTCTTGTCGTCCGCTCACGGGTTTGTTGGCCAATATGACCACGCCCAACGTGGCCGCAACGACTGCAATCTCGCTGCCAAGGTTATAAAGGACGCTGCGCTGCCAACCCATGTACACGCCCATCACCGTTAGCACCAGGATGCCCAAGCTGATCGGGATCAAACCCTTCCATGCCAACCGCATCAGCTGATCAAAACGGAAGCGGGGCAGCGTCCAACGTACGAGCATGAACAGGAAGATGAAGAACGCCACCTTAACAGCCAACACGCCAATCTTGATGATCACCGAGATCAAACCAGTGTCTTCAATTCCTGTTCCCGGGAACGCGGGGCCAATACCGAAGAAGGACAACTCCCAGCCACCCAAAAACAGCACGCAGATGAACGCACTGCCAGTGATCATGTGGACGTACTCGCCGAGGAAGAACATCGCGAATTTCATCGAGCTGTATTCGGTGTGGAAACCGCCGACCAGCTCTTGCTCGGCTTCTGCGAGGTCGAACGGGGCGCGGTTGGTTTCGGCGAAGAGCGTAATGAGCAGGATCAAAAACGACACCGGATGCAGTACGATGTTCCAAACCCCAGTGCCTCCGACTTGTCCCAAGACGATTTCTTCCAATCGCAATTGCCCGCTGGCGAGGACCACAACCAAGATCGCCACGCCCATGGGGATTTCATAACTGA
Organism: Phycisphaerae bacterium; assembly: GCA_021604825.1. Next base: position 6,335 of record BQJS01000223.1, read on the forward strand.
GCATCTGGGCGGTCGCTCGGACGGCACCGTACATCGAATATTTGTTGTTGCTCGCCCAGCCACCCAGTACGACGCCGTACACGCCCATCGACCCGACGCCGAGAACGTACAGCAAACCGACGTCAGGGTTGGCGACCTGCACGTTCATGAGCGTATCGCCCAGCATGTACATGCCGCCCCACGGTATGACCACGAATCCGATCAGGGCGACGATCATGCTGATCGCCGGCGCGAGAATGAACAGCGGTTTGTCCACGCGGGCGGGGATGATGTCTTCCTTCAAGAAGAACTTAGCCCCATCCGCGATCGGTTGGCCGAGTCCCCAGAAGTGGAAGTTGCCGAAGAGCCCAAGGAAACCGACGCGATTGGGACCGCGTCGATCCTGAATCCACGCGGAGATCTTGCGCTCGAAGTAAATGCAATAGGCCACGCACGTCATCATGCCCGCAATGAGGACGAGGGATAGGACGGCGCTGAATACTACCTGATTTTCAAGCCAACTGAGCATGTTATCTTCTGCATTCGTGATTCGGTCAGATTCCCAATATCACGTCGTTCTCGTTTCCACTATCAATAAACGGTCGTTGTGCCACTGCTCTGTGAGCAGTGATTTCCAACTCATCGTTTACTTCCCTGCACTGCTCACAGAGCAATGGCACTCCTAAACTTTTTGCCAACGTATGGGCATAACCCTAATGCTGATGTTCCGGAACTTGCGGTGGAACATAAACGTCTTCAAATTCTTTGATCTCGGCGGCCATCATCTCTCTCACGTTGGCGGCTTGATAGAGGCCTTCGAGTTCTGCCAATTCATAGAAAAACTGTCCGTCTCGTTTGCAACCTTGCGGCGGT
>BQJS01000224.1 GCA_021604825.1 Phycisphaerae bacterium
GCAATTCACTCGACGTATTCGGAAAATCCTCGACTGACGTGTCGGTTGAACCGGCTTCGCCGTCGACAAACTCCGTCGACGTTGAAACGATCTGCGAACGAATCTCCGTCACTTCTGCATTGACGTTCGCAACTGAAAGCGTCATCGAACAAGCCAACACCGTCAGCGCCGTGCCGAAGGTGTTTCTTTGAAATGGTTTCATCCGTGTTGCCTTTGAAAAATGGATTTGAATCTGACTCCATCGACATCGGGGGCTATGTCGCCCAAGAGGTTTCGCCCTTCGCCACAAGTCTAGACGGCTGCAGGTGTAAAGTCGAGGACTCTGCAGTCCACCTGTATTATCCAGCAATCTTCATAATCCGAGTGTAAACATAGGCACCTGAAAAACACGCCAAAAACACCATGCCAGCGATGCTCAAGGCATTCAACCACCTTGGCGGTTGCGCTACGTCGGGCAGTTCTCGCAGCCGAATCGTGCGATGGTTGATATAGGCAAGCACGGGCGCGGAAATGAACGCGACGATCGTGACAAAATCGACCAACTGCGTCATTCGCGATGTAAAGTATGCGATGATGACCACTGCCCCAACGCAAAGCAGGATATTCAAGATCCAATACCACTTGCGGACATTCGTCGCGTCGTCTCCTCGCATCACGCGGATCGACTCAGCCAACACCCTCGGATAACCGTCGATGACGGTTAGCGTCGTGCTGAACATGCACGTCAGAGCAGCCGTCAGGATGAACGGCCGACTCCAGTCGCCCAATGCTTCGGTGTACATCGATATCAACTGCGCCGCGAATGCAACCGCCTTGGTCTCAACTTCAACGCCACTCGTATACATCACCAGTGCACCGAGGCTGACAAACAAAATGCCCATGAAGGTGGTCGCGATGAAACCGAGGTTGAAGTCAAACAGTGCCTCGCGCATCGTCGGGCGATGACCGGTCTGCGCGGCGCGCTCCTGCATCCAAAGCGACGGCCAAGCTGCGATGTCCACCGGTGTTGGCATCCATCCCATCAGCGCAATGAGAAATCCGAATTCCCATTTTGAAACAGGGACCAACTTGAATGCGGCTGGCGTGGCTTTGGCGAGCGCAGCCACTACTGCAATGGCCGTGCTCAGTGCGAGAAACACCATCATCACCTTCATGACCTTGTCGAGCCAAGGGTAACCACCGATCGCCAACAGCAGCAGGCAAACGCCCACGACAATCGAAGCCCATACCGTTAGCGACATCGTCCCCGCGAATACATTCGCAAGCAGTCCGGCTGTTACAACCGTCACCGCCGCGACCGTCGGCATGCCCGTCCCGAACGATACGAGTGCGAACAGAATCAAAGCCCACTTACCGACCCGTTTGTATCCGACGAGCAGACTCTCGCCGGTTGACGACGCATAGCGTTGGCCGAACTCGAAGAACGGATACTTGAACAGGTTGGCCAGCAGCACCACAAATAGCAGCGTGAAACCGTAACCCGCCCCCGCCCGCGTGGATTGCACGAGGTGCGACACGCCGATCGCCGCCCCGGCAAAGACGATGCCTGGACCGATGGCCTTCAAGATGCCTGATCTGGTTTTGGTGCGGTCTTGTTCCAAATGCGACTCCCGATACAGCCCATTGCGGAGGCAACTCTATCGGGTCAAGGCGTTGGCTGCACGGGCAAAATTTCGGCGCTTTGAAGGGTCGGCTGACGATGACCGCGAATCACCAGAAGTGCAGCCGGAACCAGAATGGGCCTGACGAGAAATGTATCGACGAGGACGCCCAATGCGAAGGCCATCCCCAGTTCTTGAAAGAAAGGCAAACCGGTCGCAGCCAGCGACCCGAGCGTAGCCGCCATGATCGCTCCGCAACTGCTGATGACCCCGCCCGTCGAAGCGATGGCCCGCTCAACAGCCAGTGGTAACTCATGCAGCTTGTGCTCTTGCAAGATGCGCGTCACCAGGAAGATGTTGTAATCCTGACCAACCGCCACCAGGATCACAAACGCAAACAGCTTCACCTTCCAGTCGATCCCGCCTTGCCCCATGATTTCGACAAAAAACCATTCAGTGACACCCAATGTCACAAAAAATACGAGCAACGTCGCCGCAATCATGATGACTGCCAGCAACAGATCGCGCACCAAAAACGCGACGATCAGAAAGATGATCACGATCACCAACCCAGTCACCCTAACTTCATCCGTATCGGCGACCGATTTGATATCCAAAATGTAGGGCGTCAGTCCCGTTGCATAGACGGCCACATCATCTGAAAACGTCTGATGCGACCATGACTCAATGTCGCTGAGAACAGATGCGCATGAACCCATTGCAGCATCGGAAAGTGGAGGTGCGTCGAGCATGACCTCAAGACGCAGTGCGTTGGCACTCGTGGAAAGGTAGAACGACTGTGATCGATTTCGCCCGATATCGGTCGCCGCCAACGTTGCTGCCGCCGATCTTGTGGGATCACCGAGCGGCGTCGCCAAACTCCAGACGTCAACCACATGGCTGTTCTTGCGACAGATTCTGGCCAATTCCTTCGAATGATCGACGGCTTTTGTGACGTCACTTGCGACGGCATCGCCCTTGAGAATACATGTCCACGAAAACAACTGCTCCGATGAAAAATGCTTGGCTGCAAGGTCCTGTCCGCGGGCGGCGCTGCTGTCTTGAGGTATTACACCGAGGGCGTCGTAGGTGTAGTGCACGTTCCAGCCGCGATAGATCGGCCAGGCAAATAGCAGCAAGCAGCACACGACCGATCGCACCGGGTGGGCGACGACCGATCGGGCAATGGCCTTCCAGAATCGGCCAGATTGGTTCGAGGCAGCGGCACCTCTGCGACGGGGCCAATACAATCCGCGCCCGAGCACAACCGCCATCGCCGGAACAAGCGTTAGTGCGGCGACGAGCGACACCGTCAGTGCGATTGCAAGTGCGCGCCCTGCGTTGAACGACGGCAGCAGCTTGGCGGCCATCAACATGAGCAATCCGCACACCGTGGTCGCCGCGCTTGCGATGATCGCCGGACCCGTCACCCTTGTGCTTTTCGACGCGGCGTGGAAACGCTTGGCGGGGTCGCCCAATCCAGATCGATACTCCGCCAGCCAAAAAAGTGCGTAGTCCGTTCCCGACCCGAACAACAGCACGACAACGATCGTCTTCTCGATGCTGCCCAGCTCCCAACCGACCCGCGTAAAGTGATTCAGCAGCATGATTGCGACGATGACGCTCAACCCGATCGCGCAAAGTGGCACACTCGCGGCCAATGGAGCGCGGTAGACGATTACCAAAATCACCAACAGTGCGAGCAACGTCACGTGGGTCGTGCGCTCGAACGCTTCCTCCGAAGAATGCACCAAGTCGCGACCCAACCCACCCTCGCCGGTGATCTCGAATCGAAGTCCGTCGGGAAGTGAACCCGCAATCATCGATTCAATGGTCTCGACATCACCAACCGATCGGCGGGTGAGATAGTTCGTGTCGGAACAAACGACAACCATGACCGATTGGCCATCCTCCGACCGCAGACGACTTTGCATGAGCGGTTGCGTCGTGGGCGATATCACCGTCCATCCACGATCCGCTGCCATGTCGCCCTGCAACTGATTTGATAGATTACGAATAAACGCTTCGTGTGCAGATGAAAGCGGTGCGTCACTTTCGAAGATGACCACCGTCCGAGTGCGTGACGCGATTTCAGGAAATGCCGTTCGCTCCAGGTCGAGAGAGCGATTGTAAGGTTCGTCGGCTGCGAGGAGTGAACGCGGTTCGATTCGGGCGAGTTCTTCGGGGCTTGGTGTCGTAACGGCGAGTCCGGCAGCAACCAATAGCCAGCCAACGATCCAAAGGATCGGATGATCGGCTACAGACCTTCCCAAGCGCGCAAGCATCGGCGCGTTCTATCGGTTGCAAACGAAGGTGTCAAAGATTAAACCGATGGGATGCACTGCGTATCTCAAAGACCGCCAGTGATTTACTTGCGACTTCTACCGGTCAACAAGATTCCACCTGCCAGCATCATTAATGCCGTAACCGGCTCGGGCAAGACGGTAAAGGACATCCCGCCACTGATCATTTCGGGATCTCCCCCTTCATCGGTATTGAAGAGTTGGCTTTCCATATCGTCTGCGTCCGAATCGATCCCGATCTGGTAGGTACCTGCTGGCATGCTTGTCGTGTCAATCGCGATGGTGCCCAGCGCAATCGGCGGATCAAAACTGACCACCGAAAATCCGAATGAATCAATCTCAACGGCAAGTGCGTATGGAGAGATCAACGTGGTTGTGTTCCAAGTCGAAGAATCGTCAAATCCATCTGTCCAATCTGAGTCGAAGACAAATGAAAGATCGTTGACGGGGGCTATGGTGCCAACAACGATTCGCGCAAAATCGTAACTTGAGGCACTCATTTCGATCGAAATGTCCGCTTCAATCACTTCCCCCGGCAATACGCTGGTCGAAGTGGTCGGGTTGAACATCGCGGTCGCAGTTGCAAGAACGTTTGACGTTCCGAGACAAGTCACCAAAGTCATTCCAGCAAGTATTCGCATAACCCTCATGGGATCCTCCTCCTGAGTTTTCTTTCCCTGATTGCTTCTTTCCTACCCGTGGAGTCATCGAATTCCCGGCCGATGCTTCACGTTACCCGTTTGTAAAAACAAAAAAGAGAGCAAAAACCGACGCGCGGTTCTTGTCTCTCTGGTTCGCTTACTTCGAATGTACGAACGACTCTCCACCCAATTGATCGAGACCCCTCCCGATCAACGGGAGTATTGTGCAAGCGCTCTCCAACAATCGCAAGCGCAAACTCTGCGCCACTTCATCAATTCACAATGCAGCGTTGGGGGGAATGCCCTAAACGAATTGCCACCGAGATTCGCTATTTCAACATTTGGAACAGAATGAGAAAAACTCGTCAGAAAAACTTCGGTGCGACTTTATGCAGCCGCAATTGATGTCGCGCTGGCATCAGGTGAAGACAAAAACAAGCAGCAGGCTCACCACACCAAGAACCACGCTTGCGCCCAGCCCGCATAAAATCGCCTTGCCGCTGACACCGCCGAGCACCCGCACGTTGACCTCAAGACCGATCGCCGCCATCGCCCAGATTAACAGCATCTTTCCACACCATGCGAACACGGTCATCAGCGAAACGGTTCCCGGCAGTCCCCACCCACTGACCGAGTCAGCCGGCGAGAACATCAACGTCGGGATCAACCCCAGCGTGCCCAGGGTGGCCATCAACGCGAAACCCCACACGAACCAGGGAACGAATCGGGCATAGTGAATCACAACCGGCATGCTTCGGTCGGCTGGGCTGCTGTGCCGGCGGGCATAGTAGATCGCCAAGACGCAAACCAAGGGTGCCAACAGCGCCACGCGTACGAGTTTCGCAAGGGTGGCCATCGTCCCCGCGTCGAAGCTAAACGCATAGCCAGCCGCAACGGCTTGGGGAACCGCGTGAACGCTGGTGCCCGCCCAAATGCCAAACGCGCTATCCGATATATCGATCATCGCCCCGATCGCCGGCAACACGAGCATTGCGATCAAACCAAACAGATTCACGGTCCCGATCGACAAGACCAAGTCTTCGTCGTCGGCTTCGATGAGCGGAGCCACAGCCACAATCGCACTGTTTCCGCATATGCCCGTCCCCACGCCGATCAGCAAGGCGACGCGTTTACCAAGTCCCAGGAGTTTGCCCAGGTAGACGGCCGACAAGATCGCCACGGCAATACAGATCACGATGGTGGCAAGGGCGCCGGCGCCCACGTCTTTGAGTTGAATCAAGTTCAACTTCGCACCGGTCAAGACGATCGCGATGGGGATGACTTTCTTGATGATCTTCTTACAACCCGCCGTCGCGGCTGATGTCCAAGGACCAAAATTGCGGAACAACAGACCCGCAACGATCGCAATAATCGCCGCGCTGATTGGACGGGCAATTCCCGAAGGTCGCTCAACAAGAAACGGTGGAAAGGGAAGGTAGTGAACGCCAACCGCGGCGGCTGCGACGATCGCAGATAACAACATACCCGGCCAAGCGCGTTCAACTTTAGCTGCGTCCGTCACACGCGGTGGTGAAGTCTCGACAATGGTCTCGTAAATTCCCTCCATCGAACCAAGGGAACCCAGAGATTCGAGACTCACCGAACCGAGGTAGCGCGAGACAGCTGCCTGCGTGTCAGCGTCTTTGGAAGACTCGGGGCCAAACGATGTACCGGGAGACGTACCGCTCAAATACCATCCCCCTCGATGCACCCAACGACCATGGGCCGATACTCGCCAACCACATTGTGGTTCAACGAATACGTATCCATGCGAAGCAGTGGCGGGGAATAGATGTGCAGCGTGACGAGATTGTTGCCGTCTTCCTGCAAGTTTGAAATCTGGTGGGTATCGCTGTCCTGAGACACCGAAACACTTTCGGCTGCGTGATCAAATGATTTAACGGGCTTGAACAAATTCGAAGGCGTTGAGGCGAATCGCGTCTCGGTGGCGACGCCCGACAACACCCGTACACCGCAGGTTGACTCGGCATGATTGTGAATCGGACTGCGCTGCCCGCTCAGCCAACACATCACCAACAATTGATAGAGCGGCCCTTCGTGGACAAGATTGCGTTGGTAGCCGTCCTGCTTGAAACGAACGAACTCGGCGACGTCGTCGATGCTGACGTCCAGTGACTCAAGATGGCCGCGCAGCTCCTTGACCCCGGCGCGCTTGGACAATCCATCCAGATAGTTTTTGAGTGATTCAAGTTTGTGAATGCCCGTAGTCGCGCTCATTCTGCGCCTCCTCCAACTGCATGAATTGTTGCAATTGCCGACCGGCTGGTGATCCCGGTCATGTTGATTCTAACAATGTTTTTGCGCTTCGCTCCAGTGCATCCACGATTTGCGATGATCGCTCGCCATTGGCCGAAAATCGCAACGTCCGAGTATCCTCCGCCAACACTTCAAATTCGATGCGAAGATGGTCGCCGGGGATACACTCTTCGACCCGATCCGCCCATTCGACCATCACCGCCCCGCCAGATTCGCACATCTCGTCGAAGCCCAGGGCGTCCAACTCTAACCCGCCGGACAACCGATATGCATCCAGAT
>BQJS01000225.1 GCA_021604825.1 Phycisphaerae bacterium
GTTACGTCGATCGCAAGACCGCCAACCTCGACGAAGCGCTCGCATGGGTGAAAGAGGCTCAAGCAAATAAGCAGGCCATCTCGATCGCGCTGCACGGTAATTGCGGGGATGTGTTGCCCGAACTCGTCAAACGCAACATCACACCCGACATCGTGACCGATCAAACGTCAGCGCATGATGCGCTCGAAGGTTACGTGCCAAATGGCATGACTTACGCCGAAGCGTTGGCACTGCGAAAATCCGACGCAGACAAATACGTCAAGGAATCCGTCCGCACGATGGGCGAACACGTGCAGGCGATGCTCGATTTGAAATCCGCCGGTGCCATCGTGTTCGATTACGGCAACAACATTCGCGCCCAAGCTCAGTTAGCCGGCGTAACCAACGCGTTTGACATTCCCGGTTTCGTACCGGAGTACATCCGCCCGCTATTCTGCGAAGGTCAGGGTCCGTTCCGCTGGGTAGCGCTTTCAGGCGATCCAGCCGACATCGCCCGAACCGATCAAGCGGTCTTGGAAACCTTCCCCGAAAACGAGCACCTCTGTCGCTGGATACGTATGGCTGGCGAGCGCGTGGCGTTTCAGGGCTTGCCATCGCGCATCTGCTGGCTCGGTTATGGTGAGCGGGCGAAGATGGGCTTGATCTTCAACGATCTCGTGAAGCGCGGCGAAATCTCCGCACCCATCGTGATCGGACGTGATCATCTGGATTGCGGCAGCGTTGCATCGCCCAATCGCGAAACCGAAGGTATGAAAGACGGATCGGACGCCATCGCCGATTGGCCAATCCTCAACGCGCTCGTCAACACATGCTGCGGCGCGAGCTGGGTCAGCGTGCATCACGGCGGTGGCGTGGGCATTGGATACAGCATCCATGCAGGACAAGTCACCGTCGCCGACGGAACGGAAGAAGCCGCCGCGCGGTTGCAACGTGTGCTGACAGCCGACCCGGGTACGGGCGTCATGCGACACGTCGATGCCGGATACGAAAAAGCGTCGCGCATCGCCGACGAACGCGGCGTGCAAATTCCTCGATAAAACTCCGTTCTCAGGACACTTGATAGATGAAGCTCACATGGCGGCGAATTACCGCCCACACCAAACACGCTTTCAAGATCGCCCGCGCCGGCAGTTCCGTATCAGACGGCGGTAAAGCAGTCGAACGCACCATCATCTCGATCGAACACGATGGCATCATCGGTCTTGGCGAAGCGGCACCGACGCCGTTCTACAATCAAACGCTCGACTCCGTCGAAACCGCGCTCGCTCAGATGGAACCGCTTCTGGGCAACACCCCCGACGACGTCGAGGCGATCGTCGCGCGATTGCTCGAAAAGTTTGACGGCGACCGGGCAGCGGTCTCTGCCGTCGATATGGCCCTGCACGATCTGTGGGGCAAGCGCGAAGGCAAACCCATCTGGCAACTTTACGGCTACGATCGCTCGAAGATTCAACCGACATCGATGACCATCGGCATCGACGACGTCGCCTTGCTTCCGCAAAAAGTCTCCGAGACGGCTGGGTTCGACATTCTCAAAATCAAAGTCGGCATGCCCAACGATGTCGAAACGCTCACCGAGTTGCGCAAACTCGCCCCCGACAGAAAGATCCGCGTCGATGCCAATTGCGGATGGGAGCCGGGCGAATTGACCAAACGCATCCGCGAAGTAACGCCGTTCGATCTTGAACTCATCGAACAACCCACCGCCACCCATCAGTTCGATGCCCTTCGCGAGGCACGAAAAACATCACCCATCCCGCTCGTCGCCGACGAAGACAGCGCCAAACCGTCCGATGTCGAAGCGCTGGCGGGCGTGTACGACGGAGTCAACATCAAACTTTCCAAGTGCGGCGGAATCTGCGAAGCGCGCAAGATGATCGCGACAGCCCGCCGCCTCGACATGAAAATCATGCTCGGGTGCATGGTCGAAACGTCGCTGGGTGTGTCAGCCGCCGCCCAAATTGCATCCGAGGTCGATTACGTAGACCTTGACGGGCATCTGCTGCTCGCCGACGATCCGTTTATGGGTCTGATTCTGGAAAGCGGCATCGTCCGCCCCAGCAACCAACCCGGCTTGGGTGTACGCGAAGAACCTACAAATCATTGAACCATCCGGAGAGGATACAGATGTTTAGAATCAAGAGTTCCCCCACGCAATTTCATATCGTCGCAGCAGCAACGTTCGTCTTGACCACGCTGGCCGGTTGCCTTGGTCCGCAGGGCTTCGCGCCGGGCGAGCGTCTTGAGCGCGTGGGCGATGAGATCGTTGTCGCCGGTCAACTCTTCCATACCGGCGCACCGGTCGTCCTGTGGATGGACCAAGGCGGATACGATGCCTATCGCGTCGAGTGCAAATTCGACCCCAAGGCGAAGTTTCCCAAGCGCCAAAAGAACCCCAAACCCAATCGCTATTCATCGATTCGCGGCCACCTTCCCGCAGATGTCAAAGCCGACGTGCAAACCAACGGCTGGTCGCTTGAGGAATTGCAGGAGCACGTCGATCTGTTCGTGATTCACTACGACGTGTGCGGGACGTCGCGACAATGCTTCAAAGTGTTGCACGACCTGCGCGGGCTCAGTGTTCAATTCATGCTCGATTTGGATGGCACGATCTACCAGACGCTCGACCTCAAAGAGCGCGCCTGGCACGCGGGCAGCGCCAACGATCGCAGCGTCGGCATCGAGATCGCCAACATCGGTGCGTACAAGAACATGAAGACGCTCAACAAGTGGTATTCCAAGGATGGCGACGGCCGGCCTTACGTCACGCTGCCGAAGTGGATGAAACGAACCGGTATTCGCACGCCCGACTACGTCGCCCGCCCCTCTCGCGATGAGCCGGTCAAAGGCAACATCCAGGGCACCGATCTGATGCAATACGATCTGACCGATGCGCAGTACGATTCGCTGATCAAACTGACGGCCACGCTCAACAAGGTGCTGCCGAAAATTGAATTGGCGTCTCCGCGAAACGACGATGGAGAATTGCGCACAGTGGCGTTCAGCAAATCCGAGATGGCCGAGTTCAGCGGACTCATCGGACACTATCATGTCACCAAACGAAAGACCGACCCGGGCCCCGCGTTCGATTGGGATCGAGTGATCGAGGGTGCCCGTGAATTGAACGGTTACTAGAGTGTGATCGACTGATGGGTTAGACAATCAGTCGTGCCACTGCGGTTGTGCCACTGCTCTGTGAGCAGTGCAGTACAAATAAAGACGAACAAAAGAAGCACTGCTCACAGAGCAGTGGCACGATTTCGCGTGAATCATTGCATTGGAATTAGTCAGTCCCCCACCCTTCCGTTTCGCTCGAGGATGGGGCACCCGATCGTCAGATAGTGAGGCAATTCTGTTTTGGGTACGGCCACCGACAAATCAAAGGCGAAGAAAGCGGCTTCAAAGTCGGCGCCCAAACTCACGCCGGCGATGCAGCAGTATGTCGATCAGAAAGAGCAGGTCGGCGATGCGATTCTGCTTTTTCGGATGGGCGATTTCTATGAATTGTTCTGGGAAGACGCCGAGACGGCATCGCGCGTGCTGGGTATCGCCCTGACGGCTCGCAACAAGGGCGAGAATCCGATTCCGCTGGCTGGCATTCCTTATCACGCACTCGATAACTACCTACGCAAGCTCGTTGATGCCGGTTTCCGGGTGGCGATCTCCGAACAGGTCGAAGATCCGAAGGAGGCCAAGGGCGTCGTCAAACGTGAAGTCGTCCGCATCGTCACGCCGGGCACGCTGACGGATGAGAACCTGCTCGACGAACTCGCTCAGAATGTACTCGCCGCGATTTGCGTGGAGGGTTCTTCGGTCGGATTGGCCACCGTTGAGCTGGCGTCGGGCCGATTCGATGTGTATGACACGATTACAACCGGCGCGATGGACGAATTGGTTCGTCTTGGTCCGGCCGAACTGATCGTCGAGGATGTTCCGTCGGACGAAATGCGGGAAATGCGCGAGTCGCTGTCGGTCAACCTGAACGGTTCGGTGGCCAGACGCAATCCACACGAGTTCACCACGCATCAAGCCGAGCGCACGCTGACCGATCATTTCGAGACATCGTCGCTCAAAGGTTTCGGGTTCGGCCGCATGACCCTTTCGCTTCGAGCGGCGGGCGCGATCATCGCCTATCTGAACGAAACGCAGAAGACATCGCTCGACCACATCACAACCATCCGCCGTCACAGCCCTTCGCAGTTCGTCAGCATCGATCAGAATTCGTGGCGGGCATTGGAGATCGAACGCAGCATTCGTGACGGTTCGCGCGAGGGCAGCCTCCTTTCGGCGATCGACATGACCGTCCACCCGATTGGCAGTCGTCGCCTGCGCGAGTGGATCTGTCGGCCACTCATCGATGTTGCGGCCATTCGAAATCGCCAGGACGCCGTTGGCATCTTCGTTGGCGACGATTCGCTTCGACAAAATATCCGTAAGGATCTTAAGTCGCTCGCCGACGTCGAACGCATCGCCGCGCGCATCGCCCTGCTTCGGGTGAGCCCGCGCGACCTGGTCAGCCTTTCCGAGACATTGCAGCGCCTGCCAGAAACGCGCAGCCGACTTACCGATGTTGGCATGCCGATGCTCGACGACGCTCGCCAGGCGATGGAAGGCCTCGATGAACTCGCCGAATTGCTCGCCCGGGCGATCGACGCCGATGCAGCGCCCACCCTCCGCGACGGTGGCGTGATCGCGTCGGGCTACAACGAAGAACTCGACCACCTGCGCAACATCCGCAGCAACGGTCAACAGTTCCTCGCCGAGTACCAACGCGAACTCGTCGAACAAACGGGCATCGCCACGCTCAAGGTCGGGTTCAACAAGGTTTTTGGGTATTACATCGAAATCTCAAACGCCAATCGCGGCGACGTTCCGCCCGACTTCGTGCGCAAGCAGACCATCAAGAACGCCGAGCGCTACATCACCGACAAACTCAAGCAATTCGAGCAGCGGGTTCTCACCGCGTCGGACAAAGCCGTTGAACTCGAACTGCAATTGTTCGAAGCGTTGCGGGCCACGGCGGCTGGCAAACTTAGCGAACTGCAAGCGCTCGCCGACGCGATCGGCATCTGCGACGTCACGTCTTCGCTCGCCGAATTGGCCGCCCAGCGACGCTACGTCCGACCGGAAATCGTTGAAGATGGCAAACTGGAAATCGTCGAAGGTCGCCACCCCGTCCTCGACGCCATGATGCGCGAATCGTTCGTGCCCAACGATTGCAAGCTCGACACGGATGCCAACCGATTGATGATCATCACCGGACCAAACATGGCCGGTAAGAGCACATATATCAGGCAAGTCGCCCTGCTCGGGTTGCTCGCACAGACCGGTTCGTACGTACCGGCAGACAAGATGACCTTCGCACCGATCGACAAAGTGTTCGCTCGCGTAGGCGCATCCGACGAAATCTCACGCGGGCAATCAACGTTCATGGTCGAAATGACCGAGGCGGCAGTCATCCTAAACACCGCCACCAAAAACTCGCTGGTCATCCTCGATGAAATCGGCAGAGGCACCAGCACGTTCGACGGCCTGTCGCTGGCGTGGGCAATCACTGAGCATCTTGCCAACAAGATCCAATGTCGCACGCTCGTCGCCACGCACTACCACGAAATGACGGAGTTAGCCGATCTGCTCAAAGGCGTCCACAATCACAGCGTGGCTGTCCGCGAATACGAAGACGCAGACGGCAAAGACAACCGCATCGTCTTTCTGCACAAGATCGTCGAAGGCAGAACCGACAAAAGCTACGGCATCCACGTAGCCAGGATGGCCGGAGTGCCAAAGAGTGTCATCAACCGAAGTCGAACGATTCTGGAAGAACTGCACCAAGGCTTCGCCCGCGAATCGCAAACCACCAAACTAGCCACCCAAAAAACCAAGTCGACAGACCAGATGATGCTCTTCGCCGACCCGGCAGAGGAGATCGTCAAGCAATTGACGTCCATCGACCTCGACCACTTGACTCCTATGCAAGCCCTTAATCTATTGGGTGAACTCAAAGACAAACTCAATGCGACCTAGAACGGGAGTATGATCATGACCAAACAGCAATTGACTTGGACGACGTATTTCATGCTATTCGCTATCGGCGGATGCTGCTTAGGAACCACCGCTATTGATAATACTCAAACCCTCTCCGTGCGCATCGTAAATGTCTCAAACTCCGACCCGGTGCAGTCTGCAACTGTCATTGTTGCACGCGATAGGATTTCGAACCTCAATCAGAACTTGGCGAACTTGAGTGATGAGGAGTACTTCGAGCTATTTCGAGATACCGCACAAACAACTGACAACGATGGCAATGCAGTAGTCGTGTTAGAATCCCTCACAATTTGCAGTTGCGTCCCGTGCGACACCTTGCAAGACACCGTAGATGGCGAAAAGTTTATTGCGTTGGTCGAAACAGAGACAACTTCGGAAGTACTGGAGTTTACTGCCGGTCCTGGCGTGAGTGTAAGTGGTGAAACGTTCGCTTTCGAAGTACTAAACATTGGTCCAGCCATTGCTGCTGAACCGTAGACACCGCTCGGACATCTAACATTTCCAAGGAAATAGACTGACAACATTCTAAACACTGAGTGTTATCTTATGTGATAAGCCGCCGAAGCTTGCCGAGGTTGATCTTGTCGTAATCGGCATTGCGGCCGTCGGTGCCTTTGGGCGTTTCGAGGATTCGCATGGCGTGGGCGAGGCGTTTGTCGTTGAGGAGGTTGCGAAAGCCTTTCAATCCGATCTTGCCTTTGCCGATATGTTCGTGGCGATCGAGGTGGCTCCCGCATTTGCCTTTTGAATCGTTGGTGTGAATGCATTCGATTCGTTTCAGCCCGACGTGTTTTTTCAACTCTGCGACCATCCGATCGTACTCGCCTTTGTCGCGCAAATCATAACCGGCGGCGAATAGATGGCAGGTGTCGAGGCAGATGCCTATGCGTTCTGGCGCTTTGATTGAATCGAGGATTGCGCCCAGTTCGCTGATCGCGTGGCCAATCGACGTGCCTTGACCGGCGGTTGATTCGAGTAGGAT
>BQJS01000226.1 GCA_021604825.1 Phycisphaerae bacterium
AGCTGTTCCTCTAATCCGACTGGTTCAACGAACATCACAAAGTACTCCTCTTGACCGTGAATTCTGCTGAACACCTATTCTATCGAATCGCACAGGCCTAGAGTAGTTCTCAGAGTCTTGTCGATCGTCTTCTAAGAAAACCGCGGCGCCAAGGTTCGTGTTTGAACCTAGGCGACGCGGGCAATCGTTGATGTTGGTTTCAAGCTGAAAGCGTGTGCCTTACTGATCGAATCCGCACGCACCTTCATGCGCTACGTTCACGCCGACGCGGTTCGCGTAGCAAGTGTTGGAATACGTCTGGCCGTCGCATCCACACACCGGAATCCACACATCGAGGCAGAATTGCGGCACGGGCGAGCACGATCCGGTGCCGTCGCAATCACCAGTCGCTTTCTGGCAGTACTCGCCAAAAATCTGCCCGGCGAACGCGCAGTCGGCATTGGTTTGACAGCCGTCATCGCAGGTGCCTTGATGGTCGACGCTGACACCAGCTGCGTCCGCGAAGCACTCGTTGCTGTAGGTCTGACCGTCGCAACCGCACACCGGATCGAAGATCAGCGGGCAGACCTCCGGAATCGGCGTGCAAACGCCCTGGAAGTCGCAGCAGCATTCGCCTTCGTTTAATTTGCAGAAATCGTCTGGATCGCTGCAAGGAATGCCTGCAATACCACCACAGACTTCCCCGCCGCCACCGCACGCCGTCGCCGAACACTCGACGGTTTCGCCCCAGGTTCCACCGCTTCGCTCACAAATGCACTCGGTTGTCACCTCGCAACTACCGTCGGGCAAACAACACGCCGCAATCACAATCGGCGGTATCGGGCAATCCCATGGGCCGGTACACGATGTGCCCGCACCAGCAAACGATCCGCACTTCTCGTAGCACTTGGCCTCGCTGGTCTCGATGCACGTCCCGCCCTCAAGGCAACATTTGCCGATCTCGTCGCAGACCAGACCCAAGTCGCATGACGGCGTACCGTTCGCATTGTTGCATGCCCATGTGCCATCGGCGCAGCAACTGGCTCCTTCAAAGCAGAATGGGTTGCCACCGACTCCGGGTTCGTCGGCCGGATCGCAGCACGGATCTTCGCACTCCCCAAGATATGCAATACTCACACCAGCGGCCGCGGCTTCACAATCGTTTCCGTAGGTCACGCCATCGCATCCGCACACCGGATCCCACACGTCATAACATCCCTGCGGAATGTCAGTGCATTCACCTGAACCGTCGCAATCACCCACGGCTTTCTGGCAATATTTTCCTGGATCCGCACTGGTGCTCAGGCAGTCCGAATTGGAGGTGCAGGACATGGCGCACGCGCCTTGATGGTCAACACTTTGCCCTGCCGCATTGGCAAAGCACTCGTTGCTATAGGTTACTCCATCACACCCGCATACCGGATCGTAGTACTCCGGGCAGGCGTCCGGAATCGGAGTACACACGCCCTGGAAATCGCAGCAACACTGACCTTCGTCAAACCGGCAGAAGTCGTTCGGGTCGCTGCAGGGTATCCCCTGGATTCCGCCACACACTTCGTCGCACTCACCCTCATGGTCCACATTGACCCCCGCAGCCGCCGCATCGCATTTGTTGCTGTAAGTCACGCCGTCGCAACCACAGACCGGGTCCCAAACATCCGGACAACCGTTTGGACGACTCCTGCAAACACCCGGATCATCGCAGCCGCCCCAACTGAAGCAGTATCGATTGCCGGGACAATCGTCGTTCGACTCACATCGGCGGAAGGGCCATTGCAAGTCCACCGCCACTTCAGCATTGTTAAACGATTGCTTGGGCCCCAATTGCTCGTCGTGCAAATTTGACGCCACTTGTGCAAACGCGCAGTTGCTAGTTGCAACCGCGCACACCAACCCCAGTACGCCAATCCAATTCTTACTCGGCTTCGCCATGACACATTCTCCTTTTGATTTCTTGAACCCCAACGTGAGCAGCGTTGCGAATCGCTTCACCGCACCAGGAATGCACAGCTCGTGGACGTGGCTGGTATTATGCCTTCGGAAATTGCTTCAAATCAAGGAAAATGTCGCGCCATCGCTCCACATGACCGCCAACGACAATGAGGCGTTTCCCCTAAAAGAAGCCCATTCGGCGCCGACAGCGTGGTTCGGCTCAAGAGAAATTAGATCGAAAATTCAAATTGGAAATAGCGCTGTCGTAACGTGTTAATTCAGTTTTGCGGGATCCACTTTCGTGGTTGAACTTGTGCTTGGGGATTTTGCATTGCTGCGTTTCGGCACTGCGAGTGTCGGCGCAGTTGCGAGACTGCAGGCCAACTTCAGCGCCGCTTTCATGCTGCCGGGGTTGGCTTTGTTTTTGCCGGCGATGTCGTAGGCGGTGCCGTGGTCTACGCTGGTTCTTATGACTGGCAGGCCGAGGCTTACGTTGACGGCTGAGTCGAAGTGCAGGAGTTTGACCGGGATCAAGCCTTGGTCGTGGTACATCGCCACCACGCCGTCGTACTTGCCTTTCGCCGCTTCGATGAAAAGCGTGTCAGCCGGAAATGGGCCTTCTACTTGGATGCCTAATTCGCCGGCCATCACCATGGCGGGTTCGATGATTCGTCTTTCCTCGTCACCGAACTGCCCGTCTTCACTGGCATGGGGATTCAGCCCGCACACCGCGATCCTTGGTTGTTCGGTACCCATGAAACGCCTGAGCCAATCATCTAACAAATCGATCGGCTGAAACACGCGTCCGATCGTAAACGAGTTTCGCAGATGGAACAGCCCGACGTGCGTACTCGCCAGCGCCACCCGCAGCGGCCCGCCTACAAACGCCATCGTCACGCGGCGACACCGATACGCGTCGGCTAGATATTCCGTGTGGCCGGGGAATCGAACGCGCGCCATCTTCCAACTGGTCTTGTTGATCGGCGCAGTCACGATTGCATTGACGAAACCGGCTTTGTTCGCGGCGACGGCTGCGTCGAGGAATTGCTTGGATGCCGCCCCACCTTCGGGCGTCGCACATTTTGAAAACGTGGCTGGCAACTCGTCAAAATCGGCGACGACCACCCCGCTGCGGACCTCTTCGATTTCATCGTGTGGCACACGAAACCAGTACGGCGCGATTTCGGCTTGGTCGGCTGCGTAGAGAAGCATCTCTTCGAGACCGTACACGATGAAGCGACCGAGCTTGCGGATTTCGGGATCGGCGAGGGCCTTGACGACAACTTCCGCACCGACGCCACCGGGGTCGCCCATGGTGATCGCGACCAGCGGCTTGTTTCCATTGCAGCTATCAACAGATTCGACTGCCGAATTGTTCGGTGGTGGTTTCATCAGATGAACCCATGCTCGCGTAGCGCATCCATGGTGATCTCCGACCCACCGCCGCGCAAACGATTGAGCTGCGAAACCACGGTGCGGGCGATGATGTCCGATTCAATATTGACGCGGTCGCCCACCGATCGTTCGGATAGATTCGTATGCTCCAGCGTCGTAGGGATAATCGCGACGGAAAACGTATCGCCATCAACCTTGGCGATGGTCAGCGAAATGCCATCGATCGCGATCGAGCCTTTGGGGATAACAAACTCGCGGACGTTTTCATCGGGCCGAAGCCACAGCACCCATTCTTTTTCCGAGGTCGTTTTCTTCACGACGCTCGCGACCCCATCAACATGGCCCTGAACAAAATGGCCGTCCATGCGACTGTCAGGTTTAAGGGCGCGTTCGAGGTTGACGTTGCTTCCGCTCTTCAATGAACCGAGGTTGGTGCGGTCGAGCGATTCGGTGATGACATCGAAACTGAGGCGGGTGTTATCGATCGACGTGATGGTCAGGCAGACACCGTTGATGGCAATGCTTGCGCCGAGCTTGGCATCTTCTGCAACGAGCCCTGCATCGATGGTGATTCGCCGGCCACCCGCGACGGTTGTCGTGGATGCGACCTTGCCCGTGGTTTCGATGATACCCGTGAACATTTGGTTCGACCGTTGCGTGCGAATTCGGTTACGGTGAATTCACCCGTAGGATGGGCCTTGCCCACCAATCTGTGCGCGCTCGAAAAGCGGTGGGCACGGCCCACCCTACGCGCAATCGTTATACAATTGATGCTAGGTGTTGTTATTGAAAGGTCAAGGAACGCGGGTGGTTCTCGGACTAACCTTCTTTGATCGCGGAAATCAATTCGAGGACGGCCTTCTTACCGTCGCCGAACATCATCAGCGCGTTTTCGGCTGCGAACAGTGGGTTCGGAATGCCCGCAAACCCTGGGCTGAGGCTACGCTTGACGATGACGACCGTGCGACATTTGTCCACGTCGATGATGGGCATGCCGGCGATCGGCGAATTCGGATCGGTTCGGGCAACCGGATTGACCACGTCGTTGGCACCGATGACCAAGGCCACATCGTACTGCTCCAACTCGGGGTTGATGTCGTCCATTTCGCGGAGGCGATCGTAATCGATGTTCGCTTCGGCCAACAGTACGTTCATGTGACCGGGCATGCGACCCGCCACCGGATGCACTGCGAAATCGACATGGCAACCGCGTGACTCGAGCAGGTTTGAAAGATCGCGAACGGCATGCTGAGCTTGGGAAACGGCCATCCCGTATCCAGGAACGATGACGGCTTTCTGCGCCGAGTCAAACAGGATCGCGACTTCTTCTGGCGACGAACTCTTGACGGTTTTGTAAACCTCATCGGCATCGGGCGTGTCAGCCGTCGGGCCCATCGTGCCAAAGATCACGTTGCCAAGCGACCGGTTCATCGCCTTGCACATGATGCCGCAAAGGATCAATCCCGACGCACCAACCAACGAACCCGCAATGATGAGGACCGAGTTGCTAATGACGAATCCCGTGGCACAAGCAGCCAGCCCCGAATATGAGTTGAGCAGTGCAATGACCACCGGCATATCGGCACCGCCGATGGGCGTGGTCAACAAAATGCCCAACACGCCCGCGACAACCACGATCGCCCAATAGGCGACGTACGCCGATGGCGTTCCAGCCGTCGTGGCAAGCCACCAGGAAAGAGCGACGGATGCAAATACAAGCAACACGTTGACCAACTTCTGAGCCGGAACGATGGGTCCATCAGGCACCCACTTTAGACCTTGCAGTTTTGCAAAGGCGACCAAACTCCCTGTCAAGGTGACCGAACCAATCAGTCCAGATGCCGCCGTCGCGATCGACCCCGGCAACGTCACCGATTCATAAATCATCGCGGCACCAGCGACGAAGACCGATGCCACACCGCCAAACCCGTTGAAGAGCGCGACCATCTCGGGCATCTCGGTCATTTCGACCTTCACAGCTTTGTATGCACCGATGCCACCGCCAACAATAAGCCCGGCGAAGATCACGCCAAACGACAACCCCCCGATGCCGAGCGTGAAAACCACGGCGATAAGCATGCCGACCGAAGCCATTAAATTGCCGCGAACAGCCGTGCGGGGATGCGTCAAACCCTTGATGCCGCTGATGAACAACACCGCAGCCAACACGTAGGCGAGGCTGACGATGTTGGGCGAAAAGAACGCTTTGCTGCCCGCTTCTGATGCATCTGCGTTGTCGGCTACAGCGTCAGTGCCAGTCACAACGGGGGCAGGTGACGGTGAAGCAGCCGGATCGTCATCGCCAAAGGCAGACGTTTGCGTGATCAGCAACAATGGCAACAGGATGTATGCGAATTTAAGCATTGCTGTTCCGTATGGTTTATTTGCGTTTGAACATGCTCAACATGCGATGAGTCACCATGAAACCGCCGACTGCGTTGATGGTCGCAAACACAACCGCGAGGAAACCCAGCAGTTGCGTTTGCCAACCAGGATGACCGGCAGCAAGAACCGCACCGACCAGCGTGATACCGGAGATAGCGTTTGACCCAGACATCAGTGGCGTGTGCAACGTGGGCGGCACCTTCGTGATGATCTCACGACCAACATAAAGGGCGAGTATAAAGATTGTGATTCCAGTCATCAGTGGCATTATTTGTCACCCTCTGTGTCGCCGCCAGACGGTTCCGCTTCGGCAGTTGGCGCGGGTTCTGGCTTCTTTAACTCAGGTAGCTGCATCAACTCCCTGATGCGCGGGTGTACGATCTCACCACCCACCGTAATCACGCATCCGGCATTAATTTCATCTTCCATGTCCAGATTGAGCGTCCCATCCTTGATCAGATGCAAGAGCAACGTCTGGATGTTACGCGAGTACATCTGACTGGCGTGGAATGGAACCGTGGTCGTCAAATTCGACGGGCCCAGGATCGTGACGCCGTGCTCGACGACCGTCTTGTCGCACTGGGTAAGCTCACAGTTACCGCCACGTTCGGCGGCAAGGTCGATAATGACCGCACCATTGGGCATGCCTTTGACCATCTCGCCGGTGATCAGCACGGGGGATTTCTTGCCGGGAATCGCAGCCGTCGTGATCACGACGTCATGCTCGGCAACCACCTTGGTCATCAACTCGCGCTGCTTGCGAAGAAACTCGTCGCCCATTTCCTTGGCGTATCCGCCCTTGTCTTCCGCCCCGCCGGTAGAAAGCTCCATCTCGACGAATTTTCCACCGAGGCTTTCGACCTGTTCGCGGACGGCTGGCCTGACATCGTATCCGCTAACCACAGCGCCGAGTCGCTTGGCCGTCGCGATCGCCTGCAACCCCGCGACACCCGCACCGATGACGAACACCTTCGCGGGTGAAATCGTGCCGGCGGCTGTCATCATCATGGGGAACATCTTGGGAAGTTGCGATGCGGCGAGGAGGACGGCTTTGTAACCCGCGATGTTGGCCATCGAAGAAAGCGCGTCCATGCTTTGGGCCCGGGTGATACGCGGG
>BQJS01000227.1 GCA_021604825.1 Phycisphaerae bacterium
GTACGGTCACCGTTTTCGGCGAGTTGGGTGCAACGTTGGCAGGACGCCCTTTCGGAAAACGAAACCGCAGCACTTCAGGCGTTTCGGCTTGGCATGCGGGTCCAGTCAGATCCAACTCGAAATTCCCAACAGAACCCAGGTAGCCCGTCACCCGCAGGTAGTACGTCTCGCCCGCAGTCACCGCAAACGATACTTGCGACGGTCCAAAGACCGTCCCGCAACCATCATCGTCACAAGCCAATTCGTCGTAGACTTGACCGGGGCAGCCAGTATGAACAGAAAGCGCCGAGTCGTAGTCGGTACCTGCGCCACACATTGAGACGAATGCGTTTCCTGACGTTTTGGGCACGTAGCGATACCAAACGTCGGCGGCTGGATTGCTTTGGGCGCAGGTCGATGATCCGTCCGACAACGATCCCAACGACGATCCTGCTGTCACGCCCGGGCAAATTCTTTCCGCGTCAATGCACTTGTCGTTGGCTGGCGGTTCGAGCGGAGCCATGTTGTGCGCGCCGAATCCAGCGAGGATCTCAGCCGAATGGGGCGTTCCATTGCCAATGTCGGAGTCGTCATCGTCGAGCGTCAAGAAGTCGATGGTGATCGCCGGTGAGATCGTTGAACCGGCATGAAGCAGCACGCTGTTGACCAACAGATCACCGAGAATCTGCAAACCATCGTCGGGTTCGGTGATTGCCAGCTCTTCGCGCGTGTCCCAAATGCAGCCCGACAACACATTGCCGCAAACGTGCGGATCAATATCGCTACACGGATACATGAAGCTGTTGTCCGCCGTTCGGGTGGCTGTCTGACAATTGGTCGTCAACCCAAGTCCAGTTCGCGGGTCATCCAAAAGTATTACGCTCAGTGCATCGGCGACCCCTTCGCCATATTGCCCCTGCCCACTGCCACTCGTTTCAACAATGTGGTGACCGTATTCGTGGTAGATCACATTGGACCAAGCGGTGTTCGGAAACCCACCGCCTCCGGCACAGAAGCGCATGCCGACACCGGTATACTGCGCATTGCCTGGGCAAAGTCCGCCTCCTGTTTCATTCACGCTGATCGGAAATTCGGTTTGCGATCCGATGATCGGAAAAGCCGGATTCGCGTCGAGTACGTAATCGCGAATTCTGTTGGCGTAGTAGTACGCGTTGACTTCGGCGCGATTGACCGCGTCGGGAATCAAATTATGCACAAAATCAATAATGGCGGGAGGAGAGACGTTCTGACTTAGTACCGTACTCCCGGTTTGGCTAGTGACTTTGAAATACTGTCCGCGCGTCGGCGATTCAACGAGTACATTGGGCGCGCCACCAGCATCAAGATAGTAATCCCCGAAAATGTCGGTGTAAGTCGTGCTTCCCGGAATGGAAACTTCGGCATAGGGTAGTGGCAACAAGAATTCCAATTCGCAGAATTCCGAGGCCACACCACCCAGCGCCCAACCGCTGACTTTACCGCTAACCTCACCATGTAGAAGCTGGTCCTCTTCGTAAAGAATTTCCCCGGTCTTGAAGTCGGTCAGGAACAATCGCTTTGCGTTGATCTGACCATTTTCAAAGGAATCTGCTGCTTCAAAAACGAGCGCGGGAAGCGGGTCCGTCGGAACCCCGTCGGTTCCCGCCCAAATCGCGACGCTCGCCAAACCGAATTGCGTCAATTCAGGCGATAGCAAATGCACGCTGGCTTGCCCCTTCCCGAAAGCGAGGGCAATCGTTGCAGGGTCGAACAATTCCATCAAGTCGCGGGGATCAATTTCAAATTCTCCCAGATCCTTCAGCGTGGACGATGCCAGCACCATCGGAAACGACGACTCGTTGCGAATAACCAAGCGCAAGTCCGAGCGAAAAACGGGAATGTTATTGCGACGCTGGTGGTAAGTGATCAATGTGAATCGAAACGTGCCAGTTTGACGATCATACATCAGTGGCTGTTCAGGACTTCGACCAGCGTTCTCGACAAAAAGCAAATCCCCCGACGACGCGCCGAAAACACCTGCATGTTTTGATCGGAACGATTCCGCACTCTCCAGCGCCGTCGAACCTGTTGAGAAAGGCCCCGAATACAATCGATCGATTCGTGATCCCTCATGAAGCGCTTTGACGGTCGGGTATTCCGAGCGCAACGATTCCAACGCATCCGCTTCACCGGCAACGACCGGCCGCGCGCACCACGCAATCAGCAGCGCGGACATCGACCGCGAAAGAATTTTGAGAAACGGCAGGGACATGAAACCAGTTTCCGCTAACCAATGGCCCCAAACATCAAACAAACATGTGTGCAATTTTGCGAGGACGAGCTGGCAGCCTCTATTACTTTTCATGATAGCGAATTTGAATCCACATCCCTAATTCGGATTGGGTTTCGCCGATGGAATTGGACAAATATTTACCGGGAATTGACGCCAGAACCGCGCCAACATGTTTCCGATTCGCTTCGATCGAAGAAATGCGGAAGCACAATATCGCATGGCGCGCTCCACACGAATAATGAACGCCCATGCAGATTATAGGAAGTGCTTAGCCAGCGATTTTTTGGATGGTCGCCGGAGCCTCGGGAATATCGGAAAAGCCTTCACCATCCGACTTCATTTCTTCCCAATTGGCGAACAGGCGACCCCACTCGCTGCCCAGCGCTTCGTGAACGCGTTGGCGTCCGACGAATGGCAGCCAGTAGTAGTCGTGATATGCGATGCTCGCGCCGTATGCCCAAGGGGCCATCCACGTCTTGAGCGACCATTCGATCCACTTCTTCATGTTGCCCCAATAAATCTTGTGCTGCATGCGCGACGCGAAAGTCATTTTCTTGTAGGGACCATCGAAATCCCAATTCTCAGCCGCCGCATCAAGGTCACCGACAATTTCAATGTCGTCCGGGTTACCGCATCCCAATCCCATCTCGTGTGCGATGCGAATGAATTTGATTTCCATCGGATCAAAGCCCATCAGCTTCGCGCTGATCGCATCGATCGCGACCTGATCGGCGGAGGCCAGCATGACGTTCTTCACGTAAGGCACCATGCAGCGTGGACCTGGGCCGTCACCCGCGAATGTTCCATCCATGACGGCAAACACGCCCTTGTGGATGCGCTTTTGAATCATCAATAAATCGACAAGCGTTTCGTGGATGACTTCGTGCGTCCAATGTCGCTTCTCATTGAGCAAACCGCCGAATGCGTTTTTCATCGCACCCGTCATCGTGGTAAAGACGTGCGTCTTGACGGTGGGCAGGTGAATGATGTTCTCACCGGGGAAGCGCTCGGGAATCTGAAACCCCTTGGGGTACACCTTGTTGAGTACCAGCAAATCCTTCGCCAAATCTCCGATGGCATCGCGCACGTTGATCCACGGTTGGTTTTCGTACAAGTGGATGTTGCGCAAACCGTGCTGGTCGATGACGTGCTTGTGCTTGTTGTTTTTCTCACCGGTCTTGGCGCTGACGACCACCGTACGGTTGTGGCACCCGTGCAAGAGATCCGTCTTGTATCCGTCGGCAAGCATCGCTCGAATCACGCCATCCAGTTGCCACGGTGTGGTCGAACATGCCGGATAGAAATGCTGCCATGAGATGTTGATCTTCAGCGCGGTGTCGACGGTCTTGTCGATGACGTCTTGATAACCGGCTAGATTCATTAGGCGATGGTAATCGGTGAAGACCGTTCCCGGTTTTGTCCGTAAGATGGCTACTTTGCTTTTGCTCATAATCCCTGTCTGCTCGGATTAAAATCTCTGGGGCCTGATTCCGGTCTACTCTTTCGTCATCGGACGGTCACCCGCGATTCCACAGTGCGATCCTTCTGAGATTGCAGTATAGCGATGGACCCTCGATTTTTCCCGCCAATGGGCCTATCGCAACATACGCTCAGAAATAAGCTTCGGTTCGGTTCCGGCGGTCAACCACCCCCGCCAGCCGCAATGCTGGCAACCGTATCCACGCGGGTCTTGAGCACGATACCCGCGACAACCAGAATCCAAATGAGTCCGGTAAGCAGGAGCGGAATATCCTTTTTGACGATCTGCATCGGGCCGGTATACCGCCCCGTCTCAGTCAGCATGGCATATCGAAACAGAGCGTACGCCACCAACGGCAGTGTGTAGAGAAGCAGTTCCTTGGCGAATGGCGGGTGGGGAATTCTGGGGTTGAAATCCATCACGTACAACAGAAACGTCATGATCGCGATGCCGGCGGACACGCTGATGAGATGGCTCAACAGTTCCGGTGTATACCGAAGCAGAGTCGCCCGATGCGCTTTGGCGTCCTCCTTGTTGCCCAGCGTCACCAACTCGCAGCGCCTCTTGCCGAAACCCAGGAACATGCACAGCGTAAACGTACACGCAATCAACCACGGCGAGACCAGCACAGCCACCGCCTGCGCGCCAGCCACAGCGCGCAAGACGAAACCCATCGCTATGATGATCACGTCGATAATCGGTTGCTTCTTCAGAAGGAAGGAGTAGCCCTGTATCAGCACGAAGTACGATAGCAGGATGTACGTCACCAATTGCGGCAACCAGAAGTGGCTGATGGTGATTCCAGACACCAGCAGCACCAAACTCAAAACGGCTGCCCCGGCGGGCGACACCGCGCCACTGGCCAATGGGCGATTCTTCTTGACCGGATGGATTTTGTCGGCTTCGCGATCGGCAAGATCGTTGAGAACATACGAGGCGCTGGCGATCAGACAAAACGCCGCAAACACAATGGGCACGCGCGCGTCGAGCAAGTGAAGACTGAACGCGGGACCAAACAGAACGACGACGTTCTTGATCCATTGCGACGGTCGCATCAGACGAACGTAATCAAGCATTCGTTACAATTTCCCATCGAGTTAAAGGGTGCCGCTACTTACCCATGCCCAGTCAGGCCATGGACATAGCGCCTAACCGCCTTCGGGCATGCCCGTTGTGTTCGCGTCGGTTGCTGCGCCATTCGAGGTGTCATCCATCACATCGCTGACCGCTTCGCGAACCGCATCCTTGGCTTGATCGACGACTTCCCCGGTTTTCTGCTTCGCCTTCTTAGCCGTTTCCTTCACCTTCTTGCCAGCCTCTACCGCTTTCTGCTTTGCCGCGTCGATGTGGGGCTGGGCGTCTTGCTTCATCTTCTTTGCCTTCTCGGTGGCTTCAATTGCCACTTCCTTAACATCGTTTGCAGCATCCTTGGCGGCAGTCTTGACGCCATCTGCCACTTCCTTCAAGTCTTCCTTTACATCATCGGCAGTTTCGCGGACGGCCTCCTTCGCCTCGTTGACGTCCTCTTCCTTGCAACCGCCTGAGAAGCAAATCGCCAGTCCCATCAACATCGTTAGAAATCGTTTCATCACCATGCGCTCCAAACTCACCGTTCCAATGTCCCAAAACGCTACCGCGCCCATCGCATGCCTACAAGCAAGACTTGTGGACGCCACAACATGCTGCCGCCAGAATGTAGCCTCCATGAGTCAATATACCCCAAATCCAGCGAACGACAGGACGTTGCAATGAAGCGACTTGCCATCGTTTTCAAAATGCTCCTGAATGCACTGGCACGAATGCGCAAGGGACGGGCACCCTTTACGAACCGCGAAATGGTGGCTGGATTCTCCCAAGTCGAACGGACAAGGTTTCCCGAATTGGAGCGGTTTCCTGATGCCGAGTCAGCCGAAAACGCTTGGCAGCAAGCCGCGGACGAAATGGGTGGCTTGTGGGCCACCTTCGGCGCGATCACTGTGTCATTGCTCGTGGCCTGGAGATTCCTTCGGGTACCGCTTTTAACCCAGCTCAGCTACCTGATCGTGCTTGGGTGGTTCGCAAGCCTCTGCCTCGACATCCTCGTGGGCGGCATCATAGGCGTGCTCAGTATTGTGCTGACGATGCGGATTCGCCACCGAAGCGTCCGTCGGTCGCTGCGGCGTCAACTCATCGCCCTTTCTGAGCCGACTTGCTTGGCCTGCGGTTACGATCTGACCGGAAACGAGTCTGGCCGCTGCCCGGAATGCGGATTCTCAACCGCCAGCGGCTGAGGTCAACTCAACTCGAGCATCGCCCTTAATCACCTATACTGGCACAAAATAGCCGATCCGAGGAGGTGGAAGCAATTTTCGGATTTGCTATGATGTGAGGCTCGAGATTTTGGCTTATTCGATGTTCAGGCAGACTCCGACGCTGATGTTGGACCTGCGTCGGAAAGAATCGTTTCAGGAGATCGCTGTTATGCCCCGTGGTGCAAAGACCATCAAACGGCAGGTTGTTAACGCCGGTATCGAATACAAGAAAGGCAACCGCAAGGAAGCCTACGAGCTCTGGGCCAAAGCCGCCGAAGGTCGCAAAGAAAAATACGAAGGCAAGCACTTCAAGAAGAAGCGCGCCGACGAAGCCGCAGCCGCTGAAAAAGCTGAAGCCGACAAGGCCGCAGCTGAGAAAGCCGCCGCCGAAAAAGCTGCCGCTGAAGAAAAAGCCGCCGCTGAAGCATCCGAGTAAGTTCCCGACCGCCCTGTCGGGCTTCTGCGAGCCAAATGCTTTGATCGCTGTGTTCGCGCGAGTCCACGCAGCGCCGGCGGGCTCAGATTCAATTCCCGGTTCGGAAGTTGAATTCATGGGCGCCCCATCCGTTACGACCATCACCCATCGAGAAACCTGGCCCCTTCGGCAACAGGTCTTAAGACCGAGCGGCGATTCGTCCGACTGCCATTGGCCGGGCGACACCGACGATTCGACTCAACATTACGGTATCAAAATCGGCAGTCAGATTGTCGGAATTGGCTCGCTCTATTTGGCCAACCACGACAGCGCGCCCGGTCCGGG
>BQJS01000228.1 GCA_021604825.1 Phycisphaerae bacterium
CGCAATAAATAAACAGAACCAGCCCCACCGATCCGATCGCCGGTGGAACCGCATATCCGAAATGACCCGCCGCCAGCGCCGAAAAAATGACGGCTGACGGTCCGAGCGAAACGCCTGCAAGACGGACCCGCCCAAGCAGCAAACCAACCGTAATGACAACCAACAAAACCAACGCCGGCCGATTCGCAAATGGCAACCCGGCTGCCATCAAACCGACTAACTGTGCGTCCATGGATGTGCCACCTTGCGAATGTCGCGCTCGCACTGCCCCAATTTGGGCAAAGTCGCGAGCCTAACCATTCGGTACCTATCGGGCAAGACCGCAACTGGGCATGACTTGAGATTCAAAAACGAGCGCCGTGCGATGGAATTTACAACTGCCGATCCAGTCGGCGGTAGTGAATGGCTTCGGAGATGTGCTCGGCGCCGACGTCCTTGATTCCGGCTAGGTCGGCGATGGTTCGGGCGACGCGGAGGATCTTGTCGTGGGCTCTGGCGGATAGACCGAGTTCGTTCATGGCTTGGCGTAGAATTTGCTCGGCTGGCCCGTCGATCTTGCAGTGGGTGCGTAGTTGCCTTGAATTCATCCGTGCGTTGATCAAGTCCCCGTTGTCGGCGAATCGACTCCGCTGTGCATCCCTGGCCACCAACACTTGCTCGCGCATTTCGCTGGAGGCTGTGCCATCGCGCTCGGTTCGCAATTGCGTGAACGGGACGGCTGGCACCTCGACGTGAATGTCGATCCGATCGATCAATGGCCCACTGATCCGGGCGAGATATTTGTCGATCTGCGGCGGGCTGCATTTACAGGGTTTTCGCGGGTCGGTGAAGTAACCGCACGGGCAGGGATTCATCGCAGCCACCAGCATGAACGATGCCGGAAACACAGCCGTCGTGTGTGCCCGCGCGATCGTCACCTCGCCATCTTCTAACGGCTGGCGCAATGCTTCCAATGACGACCGACTGAACTCTGGAAACTCGTCCAGAAACAACACGCCATGGTGGGCCAGCGAAACCTCACCCGCCTGCGGAATCGTCCCCCCTCCAACAAGGGCAGCCGTGCTGGCTGAATGGTGCGGCGTTCGTACAGGCCGCGTTGCAAGCAGCGCCTCGCCTCGACGCAATTCGCCCGAAACGGAATGAATCCGCGTCGTCTCCAACGATTCCGTCAGCGTCAACTGCGGGAGGATCGACGGCAAGCGCTTGGCCAGCATCGTCTTACCGGAACCGGGCGGCCCCAGCAGCAAAACATTGTGGCCCCCAGCGGCTGCGATGGTCAGCGCCCGCTTGACGTGGTCTTGCCCACGTACGTCGCCGAAATCGATGTCATAGCGTGACAGTTTTCTGAGTGCATCATGTGGATCGACGTAGACCGGTTCGATCGGGAGCTGACCAGAGAGAAAGCCAACCGCTTCGGTGAGCGACGAAACAGGAATGATCTCTATGCCATCGACAACAGCCGCTTCAGCAGCGTTCTCGGCTGGCAGTACCATACCGCGCAATCCCTTCGCCTTGGCCAGTAGCGCCACCGACAGCGCCCCACGCATGGGTCGAACACGCCCATCAAGAGCAAGTTCACCGGTCACCAAATATGAAGGGGTTAGTTCCGGAACAACGCTGCCCGATGCGAAGATGATCCCCAGGGCCATCGGAAGATCGAATACCGGCCCTTCCTTGCGCAGGTCGGCTGGGGCAAGATTCACGACCGTCTTATGTCGCGGGAAGTCGTACCCGCTGTTTTGCATCGCGCTGCGAACGCGTTCGATGCTTTCCTTCACCGCCGCATCGGGCAAGCCAACAATGGTAGCGGCTGCAAACCCGCGCGAAGCGATGTCGATTTCCACTTCGACCGGCTCGGCCTGTATCCCGCAGAACGCCACACTGTTGAGTCGGGCAATCATAAGCCTGATTCTAAAGTCACTTCAGCCCGATCGCCAACTGGGCAGGAAGGAATTTGAACTTTACGCCTCGATACCAGAGCTACGAATCTACGGCTGAGTAGTGTCACGCCATATGGCTGTAATGTTGGTTGCCGTATCAACCTGGAACATACATTCCCGATTTGAACCACACGACGAGGGGTCGCCCTCCCAACGGTCAAATTGCTCAGTACACAGACCACTCACCGCGTCACACCCATTTGAGTCTTCCGCTGTCAATGTGAAAACTGTGCCAGTTTTGACTTGCCCTGCGAATCGCGGACGGCAAAACCCTTCCCTTGTTCCATCGATACTGAGATCCGTCGGAAACGCGAGCAACGGCGGCGCGTCAATCACAACGTCGTAGCAACCGCCAAGCAACTGCGGATTGTTTTCATCGATTTTGATCACATCGATGACCGGCATCGCTTGGAACATGACGGTGACTTCTTTGTCCCCATCCATTTCCAAAGTAGCGACACCATCTTCCGGCTGATCGTCAACATCGCCAGACCAACCGACGAATTCAAAATTGAAGGGCGTTGGAAACCGGATGTCATTCACGGGAATGTCAGACGTGATTCCCTTGGCCTCAATGGCAATCAACGTCACTTGCTGACCCTCCGCAATATTACGCACGAACACGTCAGGATTTTCATCGCTGACGGCGTTGAACGAGAAGCGAATGTCAGAATACGGCGCGTTCTCACGTGAATATAAAACGTCATCAGCAACCACGATCACCCGCATGGCCTCAATATCATCAAGGCCGTCCATATTTAACGTCAAACTAAACTGACCATCTTCCCCTGGCTCGGGAGGTTCAAGTTCGCCATTGTCTTCATTCTCAACACCATTTGTACAGATACCGTTGGTATCGACTAACCCGTTTGTCGTCACACCGTTTGTACAAATATCATCTCCGTTATCACCGCCACCATTTCCGCCATTGCCTGCCGGCGGCGTGTCGCAGCCAGTCAACAATACAAACCCAAGCATCAAGGCGAGCCAGCCGCTACGATTTCTGATCGAGGTTCGCATTAAGAATTCTCCTGTGTCCACATATATAACGCGACGATTCGGCCACCCAATTACTTAGGCTTGACCACAACCGCCACTTGTTTCTTCGTACCAAAGACCGCCTTCGCAGCCGCCTTAATATCCTTGTCAGTCAAATTATCGATGGCTTTTTTCAACTTCGCCGAATCCACTTGAAGCTGTTCGCATCGGCCTATCGAAAACGCAACACCGTACAGATTCTGTTGAAACATCACCGGGGGATAATCGACGATCCCGAGAAGCAGCCCCAACATGTTCTTAGCAACCATCGTTTCCATTGGGGCCAACGGCATGTTGATGACGTTGTCGAGAGACTTCCGAAGACCCGCGATGGATTCCTCATCCGTCTTACCCGCCGCCGATGCAAATACTGAGATGACCATCGGATCATCGATCGGGCTGAACATCACCTTCAGCCCTTGGCTCGTGAACTGACTGAACATGCGACTAACAAGAACGAGATATGCCGGGTAGTGCTTCTCACCAGGCAGCGGTGCCGCGAATGAGACACATGCATGCGGCGGAGCCCCCTTCATTCTTGAATTGATCGTCACTACGTTTAGTTGACCAACGTTGGGCGGCCCGGGCGTGTCCGTCACACCTGGTTTTTGGCCAGCCGGTATTGGACCGAAGTGTTTCTCGATCAACCCTTTGGCATTGCCCGCATCAAAGTTGCCAGCCAACACAATTGTTGCGTTCGACGGTTTGTAGTGGTCGAGCCACCAATGTATCACGTCATTAAGCCCGATCAGCTTCACGTGTTCGGGCAAACCGCCCTTGCGATGGCCAATAGATGATGGCCGCACGTTGTTGCGACCGTGATTCAATACCGCCAGCTGTGGCATGCCGCCGAACATGTTGACGACTTCTTGCAAGAGTCGCGGAACTTCGCGGTCGAGGTCGGCTTGCTTCGGGTCGAGAGCGCCCATGCGATTCGCCGCATCTTTGATTTCATTTTCCAACTGCGTCTTTTCAAACACGGTGGCGATGATTGTGTAGTCCTCGCCAGTTTGCGCATTGCTGCCCAATGGGTATCGCTGCATGTATTGCGAAACAGTGCGAGATGGCTCCTCCCCAGCCGCAGCCGTCACGTAGATATGCTCGACCAAGTGCGACAACCCGCTCTTGCCCTTGGGATCGTGTGACTCACCGACGTCAAACAAGACATCTAGGGCAACATGCTTCGCCTTGTCCGTGGGAAACAAGATGAACTTCAACCCGTTATTGAGTTGATGGCGCTCGGCACCTTGCGGGAGTGGGCGGGGCGTCGCATCTTTGTCTGCTTCCTTGGCAAGTTTCGCTTGGTATTCCTGAGAATCATCATAAGTTTTGGGCATATCATCAGGCCCGATATACGTCCCGCCGTCCTTATCGCATCCGACGATCGTGAACAGCATAACCACAGCCAGACGCAACAATTGCATGACACTTTTCTCCAAGAGAGTGAACATACATTGATTACAATGCGAAGACAGCGGGCCAAGGGTACCGCAGACTGCGAAACTCAAGGAGGGCAATCACCGGCCAATTAGCCCGAAAACATGCTCGACTATGGGAGGTTCTCTGTCAATTCAAGCGTGCCCAGGTAGTAGAAACCGGTGCCGTTGGTGTTGGCTGCACCCTTGTTTACGGTGATGACGATTTCGTTTTGGGCGTTGGGGGCGATACCGGTAGCTGAGACGATCTCCGAATCGTTGCCGGCTGCGTCTAGTGATACGGTGGTTGTTGCAGCACCGCTCACCTGATAGTCGGTGGTGCGATTGTCTCCCGCCCCCAGACGCGAGGCGCAGAAAATGAAGTCATACGTCGCGGCCGGATTCAGCCCGGTCAACGTCATTTCGACGGTGGGGTAGATCCCGCCCGAGAACGTCACATCATTGCCAAATAACGAATCCTGCGTCGCGGTGGCTGGATAGTTTCGAAGGGCCAAGTCACTACCACCTGCCGGCGCGGTCGTACCGCTCGTGTTCGATCCGTTGAACCGAAGCGTCGGCGACATGTCGAGCGTGATGCCGGTGTCAACGTCGGCAACGCTGCGCAGACCAATCGTTGACGTGAAGTTGGTCCCGTTGACGTTGTTCCAATACAACACTTCGCCAGTCGTTTCGATCGCGGTACTACCGAAATCGATCAACACCGTCGAATCGGAGGAAGCCGGCGTCACCGTCAATTCGACACTCGCCACCGCATCGACAAAACCGGCGGAAGTGGCTGTGACCGTCGCTGAATAGGTGCCCACCGAAACGCTGGTTGAGTCGGCCGTTGCCGGGAAAGGTATCCCCGTCTGAGCGGAAAGCGGCATGCCCAACCATGTTGGATATTGCAGGGAGTCGTTGTCGATCGCATCGAGTGAGATGATCGCCGAGCTGGCATCGCTCGTTGTGACGGTCATGTTTTGAGAATCCTGATTCGCCCCGGCTTCCACGCTGAATTGCAGGAGTAGCGGCGAGATAGCCAATTCGGGAACTTCCGGAGCCGTCTGCAATTGCAGGTTCTGGTAGTCAACGAGATCAACATCACCGTCAGAATCGCCATCCGCAAAGCAACAATCAAGACCGATCGACGAGGGATAACAAGGTGGCGATACGCACGGCCCGCTCATGCACTCAGCCGTCGCGCCACCATCATCAAGTGGCACACTCACTGTGACGTTGTCGAAGATGACAAACGAATTGCCAGTGGTGTTCTGCCCCGAGAAATGGTCGAAGAAGCCCAGCATGATGTTCCCCGACTCAAACCCAGATGCATTGACCTCCTGCGAAATCACTTCGCCATCAAGTCGCCACGTCACCACCCCATCGAGCTGTTCGACTTCACCAGCCACCCATTGACGCCCCGGCGAGCCGGTCACCGACGCCCCCACCGGATCGCCCACAACCGACGGAAACAAACCCGAGAGCAGTGATTGGCTGTTGTCCCATTGAGCGAGCGCTCGACGCGTCGGTGCCGCACCATTGTTGCCCCAATACGCGTTGTAGTCCTTGATCGAACCATCCAGCGAGCTGGACCCCGGCGAAACGTCGCCGTCGCTGGCGGCTGCGAAGTAGACCCCATCGGTATCGCTGCCGACGTCCGCCGACGCGTTGAGCAATGTACCGGCGTGGTTGATTCCCGCGCAGGCATGTTCGGTTGACCCGCCCGAATCCCAACTGATGTACATATCCCAGGTAAGCTTGAAGTCGCCCGCGAAGCTTTGTCCGATTGGATATGCGCAGATTCCAGAAGCATCGGCTGGCCCGGCGATCGTGTTGGCTTCCATCATCAACCCGCGCGTCGTGCCGCCAGTCGAATTCGGCGCAGAGGGTATCGAGCGCGTGCTGTAATCGAAGTGGAAAGCAGCCGTATCGCCCGCGTCCTTCGCAACGGTTGTCCACGATGCACTGGTATCCGTGTCGAAATCATCTCCCCACGCTTGCAGGAAGATGCGCTCACATTCGTCGGGCGTACCATTGGTGTTGCAGTCGATGCTTGTCGCGCCCGCAATGTCGCAATCGTCGGGCGCACCGTTGCCATTACAATCGTCTTCAAACAGATCCGGTATGCAGTTCGAGTTGCAATCCAAACCAGCCGCACCGCACGAATAGCCGAGGATCAAGTCGGCAGTCACTTGCAGTTCCGTCGCCTCCTGCTCGCTAAAACTGGGGAACACTTTCGGCAGCCCAAACGTGGGCGACTGATACACCGTCCCGAAAATCACCAGC
>BQJS01000229.1 GCA_021604825.1 Phycisphaerae bacterium
GCCTCTTGCTGTACACCATTTTCGTACGCATTTCAGTGCCCGTCTTGAACGGGCGTTTGACCATCGATCAGGTATATCACACAGACGAACCGTCCCCGACTGCGGTGACCGGATGACACGGAGGATTGCAATGCAAATGAAACAGACAATTGGGCGCCCACAAAAACAGTTTGGACTGTTGCTCGCAGGATTGCTGATGCTGACACCGCTGTCAGCGATGGGGCAAGCCATCGGTTTGCCTGAAATCAGCAAGGCCAGCAAGGATTGCATCGAGTGTCACAAGAAGGAGAGTCGGGCACTATACCAGCAATGGGGCGAGAGCAAGCACTATCGCGCCAACGTTGGGTGTTTTGAATGCCATGGAGCAGAAGAGTCAGACAAGGATGCGTTCCGCCATTACAATTATACCATCGCAACCATCGTCAGCCCCAAGGATTGTGGTCGCTGTCACAGTCGCGAAGTAGACGAATTTATTCACTCCCATCACGCCAAAGCCGGTCGCATCCTCGGTTCACTCGACAACATTCTTGCCGAAGTGGTGGAAGGCAATCGTAACTTCGTCAGCCCGGCATTTCCCGACGGAAACGCGGCGTCGGCGGTCGTTGGTTGCTGGCAATGCCACGGTTCGCAGATCAAAGTCCTCGCCGACGGAACTCTGGATCCTGCCACTTGGCCAAACAGCGGTATCGGTCGACTCAACCCGGACGGTTCTGAAGGGGCATGCGCGGCATGTCATACGCGACACGAGTTCTCCGCAGCACAAGCCCGCCATCCGAACACCTGCGGCAAGTGCCACATGGGACCGGACCATCCGCAAAAGGAAATCTACGAAGAATCGAAACACGGTATCGCTTTCTTCGCCAACCAACACAAAATGAATTTGGAAAACAACAAGTGGGTCGTCGGTGAGGATTATTGGGCGGCCCCTACTTGTGCGACTTGCCACATGTCCGCGACCAAGGACCAAGCCGTCACCCACGACATCGGTTTACGGATCAGTTGGAATAACCGACCAGTGGTCTCGGTCCGTCCGGAAGTGGCTGACGCGAAGATGGACCTGCCCGGTAAAGATGTGCCCTGGCAGGTTCGCCGAGAGAACATGAAGAACGTGTGCCTCAATTGCCACAATCAGAACTGGGTTGACAATTTCTACATTCAGTATGACGGACTCATCGAACTGTACAACGAGAAGTTCGCCAAGCCAGGTGCAGCGCTTTACGCAGCCGCAAAGCCTCTGCTCAAGCCCGCGAAGTTCTCCAACAAGTTGGACTTCATCTGGTTTGAAATCTGGCACCACGAAGGCCGCCGGGCGCGCCACGGTGCGTCGATGATGGGGCCCGACTACACGCACTGGCACGGTACGTACGAAATTGCCAAGCACTTCTACACCGAATACATCCCGGAACTCGAAGAACTGGTTGAGTCTGGAATGCACTCAGATGATCCTGAAAAGAAAAAGGCGGCAGAAGCGTTGCACGCCAAGATTGTCGAAGTTCTCGATGCACCGGATCATCTGTGGTACACCAATCGCATGGACGACAAGGAAAAAGCCCGTCGTGCGAAAGCAGCCGAAGAATTCCGCGAACGCTACAATAAGTAAGCATCGTCAATCGAGGCAAACGTTATGGCCAAGCGATTTCGAAAACACAAACCGACCGTGCGAGATGGCTCCGTTGCTCTGCACGATCACTTGATAACGGTCGCCGCGACCGCCCGTGAACGATACGGACCGGAAATGGATTTCGCGGCGATCGTCCAGATTTTGGATGATCGCGAGATCGTTCGTTACCCGGTATCGCTCGCATTCGATGATGCCCCGCTTCAGACTGGCGAGTTTGCGTTTCCTGAGCCAATCGGTTGTCATCCGAGCGAAGGATATACGCTCTTCATTCACCCTTACCTTGAAGGCAACCTTGAGGCGCTTCCGCTGCTGATCGGTTACCAGTTGGTGCGAATCAACTATGGTGATGTTGCCTCGCATGAAGAGGCGGAAGTGTTTGGTGCGGCATTGTGTGAGATGGATCGCGATGCCTATTACGAGCAGATATGCAGAATAGCCGACTCGATTCCGGTTTCTGCGGAGACGTAACGGTTATTGCCGCGTGAATTTTCGATACACGCGTCGCGCTAGTTTTGACCTGCAGTGGATTAGTCGACAATATACCTTTTGATCGATGCTTGTGACGAATCGTGCAATGGATGGATGACTTCAATTGCTAAGCCTCAGCAGCCAATACGCCCTCCGGGCCATGATCTATCTTGCGGAGCACCGCGAGGATTGGCCAATTCCCGGCCGCGTGATTGCTGAAAGTACGGAGATTCCGGCCAAGTACCTTTCCAAGATCATGGGCGACCTCGTGCGCGTTGGCGTCTTGGTGTCGTCGCGCGGCAAGTCGGGCGGGTTTTCGATGCAAAGGGACCCGGCCAAGACGAAGCTTTTTGACGTCCTTGCCCCTTTTGAACAATTTCAGCACCGCACCTGCCCATTCGGTAACGCCCGCTGCAGCGACTCCAATCCGTGCCTGGCCCATGACCGTTGGAAAAATGTCGTTGAAGCCGAGCAGACATTTCTGATGAACACCAGCATCCACGAAATCGCCAAGGATGGCGGCTAAAAGCGTCTTGCGTTCGTTGTTCGTGGCATCAATCCATTCGATTCTTGATTCACCGATCCAATCGCACCTATCCTATCTGAACAGGCGAAGGCGTGACTCTGTTTGGGTAGGGGGAATTCAAATTGACAAAAGCAAGAACGATCTCGCGATTCACATGCGTCTGGTTCGCCGCAGTTGGTGTAATCGACACGCAGTTGAGCGCGGCTTGCGAATCTGTTCCAATTCCAATTGTCAATCCAGGTTTCGAGAATGATCCGGTGAGTCCGGGTTGCTTTGAAGTTATGCCCCTTGACGGCTGGCTCGAATTCGACACGAACGGCGTTTTGGACGGTGGTTTGAATTCACTCGGTGGGATCAACTTGCCCGCGGGTTCGGTGTTCTTTCCAGTCGGCGCGCCTGAGGGAGATCATGCTGCTCTCGTGTTTCTTTTCACATCGACCGGTCAAGGACCAGCTGGGTTCCGGCAGGTACTTGATGAGACGCTGCAACCCAATACCACGTACACGCTTTCGGTGCAGGTGGGAAACATCGCGACAGGACAGGGGCCGCCGCCCTGCGATGTGTTCGGAGTATTCAATCTCGAAGGATTTCCTGGCTATCAAGTTCAACTGCTCGCAGGCGGCGAGGTGATTGCGGAGGATGATAACTCGCTAGCGGGCGTGTTGGGCGAAGGCGAGTTCGGCCTCAGTACGCGCGAGGCAGTCATTGGCGCAACGCACGACCAACTGGGGCAAAACCTCGAAATCCGCCTGATCAATTTGAACGAAGCCGAGACGCCAGATAATCCCGGAGTCGAAGTTGATTTTGATGACGTGCAACTGTTCGCCCGGTCGAATATTTCCGCTGCGATCGGCGATCTGGATTGTGATGGTGATATTGATCTCGCAGATTACGGTTTCTTCGAGCCCTGCATGGATGGACCTGATCAAGCCCCAGCGGGCACGTGTGCCGATGGCATCGATGCCGATTTGGATGAGGACGGCGATGTCGATCTGCTGGATTTCAGAGTGCTTGCTTCGGCAATTGCGAATCTGCCTTAACGGCGATACCCTCGTGGCCGTCGCCCTACGAATTCCATTCATCCTTCTACGAATCACTTCATGACCCTGGCCGTCAAACGCATGACGATCTACCCGCTTTCGTTTCCGTTGGGGCGAAAGGTTTCTCACGCCACTTCTGAGCGGGCGGTCAGCGAGCCGATTGTTGTGGCCGTTGAGCTGATGAATGGGGTTGTGGGATATGGCGAGACGCTGCCTCGCGAGTACGTGACCGGCGAGACGAACGAGACCGTTCTCGAATTGCTGCAGGGTGAGTTTGCAAAGGAATTGCTGGCCTTCTCACCGGAAGGTTTTCCAGAAGCGCTTGAGGCCATCGATGCGTTGCCTTGTATTGCGGAGGATGGTTCAAACTGTTCCGCCGCACGGGCATGCGTGGAGTTGGCACTGCTTGATGCGGTGCTGCGAAGCGAAGGTCAATCGCTGGATGGTGTGACGGGTTGGCTGGGCGATCCCAAGCTGGGTTCGCCAGGTAGCGAAAAGACCTGTCGATTCAGCATGGTCTTGGCGTCCAACTCGATTTCGTCGATCGCCCGAACGGTACGCTATGCGAAGTGGGCTGGCATTCGGAATTTTAAATTGAAGGTTGGCATGCCGGACGACGATGCTCGCATTGAATCGGTGATGGGGGTTCTTGGTGGATTGCTTGGTCGCGGGAAAGCCACGCTGCGTCTCGATGCCAACGGTGTTTGGGATGTCGATCAGGCAGCCGATGCAGTAAAGCGCTGGCGTCATGTACCGCTGTCCGGAATCGAGCAGCCGCTCAGTCCATCGAGGGATAATGATCTTGTTGAATTGAAGAGACGTGTAGACGTCCCGATCTTTCACGACGAATCGCTGTCAACGTTTGAAGATGCCGAGCGGTTGTTCGAGTTGGGTGTCGCCGATGGTTTCAACATTCGCATAAGCAAGTGTGGCGGATTGCTCGCATCGTTGAAGCTGGCCAGTATCGCAATCAAGCGGAAGATTCAAATCCAGTTGGGCTGCATGGTGGGCGAGACGAGCCTGCTTTCTGGGGCTGGCGTGCGATTCCTTCAGATGACGCCCGGCGTGCGTTTTGCTGAGGGGAGCTTTGGTCCGTTGCTCAGCCGGCACGACATCGCGCCGAAACGGGTCCGATTCACGTGGGGAGGCAAACTTCCAAAATTGAACGAGCAGGGATTGGGGGTTGATGTTTCGACCGAACTTCTCAGTCAGCATGTGCAAGGCAAGCCGATCGTCATCGAACTCTAGACTTGTAGGGTGGGCCGTGCCCACCGCCGTTTGAATGTTCAACGACATGGTGGGCACGGCCCACCCTACGATTTGCTACTCGACGTAACCGAGACTTCTCAGGGCCCGCATGGTTTTTTCGTCCGCATTGCCTGCGACAGGGCCATGGTTGTGTT
The DNA here is from genome assembly GCA_021604825.1 of Phycisphaerae bacterium. The sequence goes on from BQJS01000229.1 coordinate 5,059, forward strand.
TGTCGTTGGCTAGGTGCGTGGGGCGGCCACCCGGGTCGGGATCGCCGCGGATCAGTTGGCTGAGTTGGACGAATGCCGGTGACGTATCCAAGACTGGTAGACGCTTCTGTGCAATCGGGTCTTGCTTCAGGTCGAATTGCCAACGCTCACGTGGAACATTTGAACGCCCGTGCTGAACGACGGTCTTGGTTACGTTGTTGATTAAAGTACGGTGCAACCCGCCACTACCCCCGCTGTCCAAACCTTCGGCGTAGATGTTTCGACTGGAATTCTGCTGATCGAGCTGGGTCCCATCAAGATCGGGCGGAACCGGTAGACCGACAAGAGCCAATATCGTCGGTGTGATGTCGGCGATTGATGTGACACGATCGCTAGTTCCAGAATTGATCGAGGGGTGTCGAACGATCAGCGGAATGCGAATCACCGCTTCGTTGACATCGTAACCATGCGAGAAGTAGGAACGGCCCTCCATCATGTTTTCGCCATGGTCGGATGTGATGATCGTTAAAGGCGATTCTTCAAATTTGAACGCATCAAACGCGCTCAGCAGTCTTCCAACTTCGCGATCGGTGTAAGCGATTTCCTCGTCGTAGCGATCGACGTATTCGGCACCATCGTTGAGCTCGCCATCGCGGACGTACTCCGCGATGCGTTCGATCTCGACAGGAATTGGCTCATCGTGAGAGAAATCCGAAGGAGCATCTGACGGGGGGTCATAAGGCCCGTGTGGATCGATGTAATGCACCCATAAGAAGAACGGGCGTTTCGAATCGCGACGGTCTTGCAGCCATCGAATGGCGGCATCAGTTGTCCGGGATGCGTTGCGCTCCAGCATGTCGGGCCGATTGGCTTCCGGCTCGTCCACCGTTTCATCATAGCACCCAAACCGTTCGCCAAGACGCGATGCTTCGTTGCCCAGTACAATGTTCGAGACGACGGCAGCTGTCTCGTATCCGGCACGATGCAAATGGTCAACCACCGTGATCGTGTCGCGACTCATCGGTTGCCATAGCAGACGAACACCGTGCCGATTGGGGTTGTATCCGGTCAGCATGCTGACAATGCTGGGGGTGGTTAGTGGGGCGGTTGAATATGCTCGCGTAAAAACGGTGCCGCCCTTTGCGAAGGTGTCCATGTTGGGGCTGGTATTTCGAGAGTATCCATACATCCCCAAGTGGTCTGGACGAAGCGTGTCGATGGTGACCAATAAGACGTTTCGACCGTTGGCCTCATTGTGGACCGCCGCACCAAAAAACGCCTGCAACTTGGTGGGGCGTGCCCCTTGGTGTGTCGGTCGTGCTTCACTGCTTTGCGGTGTGGACTCGAACATGATGACGCCCAATGCCACCGCAACGATGAGCACTGTAAATGCAATTTTGCGTGTCACGATATGGCACTCCAGAATGCGTCAACCACCGTTGCGATCTGATTGTCGCCAGCCCAAAAACAGCAGCGAAAATCCGAACCACGGATCCAGCATCGATTTTTTTTGACTCCAATCGGGTCCGCGTCCGAGGATGCTACGTCCCCATTGGTCGCCGAGCGCCTGCCAGAATCCAGTGCATGGCACCCGGTACTTCACGAAACCCGCGCGCTCGGCTCGGCGCGATAGTTCGCG
>BQJS01000230.1 GCA_021604825.1 Phycisphaerae bacterium
CGGTTCTTCCGAACGCAGATTGGCGCCGAGCGAGTCGTAGGCAATGAATTCTGTTAGCACGATTTTCTCGCCGAGCAAACTGCCGACGACACGAACGTCGTTCGATTCAACGCCCATCGTCCACGCCAATGGTGAGAAAATCAGCCCGAGGATGCTCTTGAGGCTAAGCGTTTCGATGCCGCAATCCGCCACCATTGGTTTGATAAGAGATAACTCGCCGAACCACCCGAGCACGAAATCCACGCCGCTCACCAGTGCGATCAACGCCAAGAGCATCGCCCCGACGTTGGCAGCCAACCGCAAGCCGTCACTCGCGCCCGTCGTTGCGGCATCGAGGATGTTGATCGTGCTGCGCTCAAATGTTTGATCGACATTGCCCGAGGTTTTGGAAACTTCCGATTCAGGAATCATCAGCTTGGCCATCACGAAAGCTGCCGGTGCCGACATCACCGACGCCATCAACAAATGCCGGGCAAACTCCTGTTTGCTGGCATCGTCATCGCCACCGAGCATCGCAATGTATGCTGCGAACACGCCACCCGCGATTGTCGCGAATCCGCCGGTCATCAGGGTCATCAACTCCGACCGCGTCATCGAAGACACGTAAGGCCGCACCACCAGCGGCGCTTCGGTCTGCCCGACGAAAACATTGGCGGCCATCGCTAGCGACTCGGCACCGCTGACGCCCATCGTGCGATTCATCACCCATGCCATTGCCCAAACCAGTCGCTGCATTAAACCGATGTGATAGAGAATCGACATGAACGACGCGAAGAAGATGATCGTCGGCAACACATGAATCGCAAAAACAAAGCCTGCCGACTTATTCGTAAACAACTCGGTTCCAAAAATGTACTCCGCGCCAGCATCGGAGAAACTAAGGACTCGCGTCGCTCCCGCCGCAATCTTCTCGAAAACGACGGTGGTGGCTGGAACTTTCAAGAACAATACGACGAGTACAACCTGAAGGACGATCCCACCGATCACGATGCGCCAAGGAATCCGCTTCCGATCGCTCGACAGCGCAACACCGATCCCCAACAACACAACCAACCCGATGATGCCGCCAAAATGCAAATCCATGTTCGCCTCTCAGACTAAGATGTGCTTCGACAGAAACACTTCTCGCAGCGCGGTTCGTAATCGCCCGCCCCGCCAACGACGATGCGATCGACACTCTCGACCATCCGCTGCGTCAACGTCGCCGCTGCACCACAAACCGAACACGTCGAACTCAATCGAACGATCTTGTCGGCCCGCTGCATGATCGCCTCGACCACATCGAACAACTGCCCGCGATGATCCATATCGACACCGGCACAAATCACCCACTTGCCCGCATCGGCCAACGCGGTGCAGGCCTGCACCATCGGCATCTCGAAAAAATGAAACTCATCGACGCCGACAACGTCAGCACCAGCCGCGCAATCCATCACATCGCTTGGTTCGGATAGTTCGCGAGCCTCGAAATCACCCCCATCGTGCGTCACGATTCGGTCAGCCGCATACCGCGTGTCCCGTTTGGGCTTGCAGGCGACGACGACCGCGCCATCGTTAGCGGCTTGCGATAGCGTCTGAATCAGCGCCGTCGATTTGCCGGCGAACATCGGGCCGCAGATCAACTCGATGCGTCCCGCAGTTTCATTCGAGCGTTCGTCGCGGTTGGCCATCATCTTTTTCGCAAGGTCCTGTGGTACACGTCAGACATGCTAACGCTGCAACTGATCTCCCGCCAACGAGAACACGTTTGCCTATTTGAACCCAAAGCGAATACGATACGCTATTGCGGTTGTCTAATCCTGAGCGCCGACGATCGCATATCAGAAAATGCCGGAGATTGTCATTGATTCTGCATCGACCCTTGTTTGAAAAAATCCTCGCTGACACCAAGTCTGGCAAGCGGACCATGCTTTGCGCGGTGGTCAAGACCCGCGGATCGACGCCGCAATCGCCCGGTGCATTGCTCTTGATCGACGAAGCAATGCACACTGTGGGCACGCTTGGCGGCGGGTGCGTCGAAGCCGAAGTGCGTAAGCAGGCGTTTGAACTGCTCAATAAAGGTGAGTCCGGCCTCCTTAGTTTTCAACTCAATCATGATTACGGTTGGGACGACGGATTGATTTGCGGCGGAGGGATGGATGTCGTCGCCACGCCGATTCTTTCGGAAACCGATTGCAGGCAATTCGCCGACATCCTCAGCGCGATCGATACCGGCGACAACGCTTTCGTGACCATGCGGGCGAAGCACGAAGGCGCGATGTGCGAATTCAAAATCCTCATCGAAGCCGAGCCGAAACTCATCATCGCCGGGGCTGGCCACGTTGGCATTGAATTGGCGCGGTTGGCCGTCGATTTGGAATTCGACGTCACCGTGATTGACGACCGCTGCGACTGCGCCAACGAAAAGCGCCTGCCGCCACCGATCCACATCATCGTCGGCGACATCGAACAATCGCTCCGCCGCCACAAGATCGACAAGGATTCATACGTGGTCGTCGTCACCCGGGGCCACAACCACGACGAGAAAGCCCTTGGTGCGGTAATTGAATCCAACGCCCGCTACATCGGCATGATCGGCAGTCGTCGCAAAATCAAACTCATCTATGACGACCTCGCAGCAGCCGGTATCGATCCGAAATTATTTGAACGCGTCCACGCTCCCATCGGCATCGCTATCAATTCGGTCACCGTGCCCGAAATCGCGGTCAGCATCATCGCCGAATTGATCTCCGTCCGCCGTGAAAACACCCGCCGATTGGTTGAAGGACCCATCACCGTCGAAAGTTAACGCCCCATGACCGCCTCAAGCACGCCACCCGATGACCCAACACGCCCGCGCGTCTTCGCAATCATACCCGCCGCCGGAAAATCCAAACGCATGGGCACACCCAAGCAGCTTTTGGAGTTCGGCAATTCGACGGTGCTCGAAACGATCGTTGAAACCGTGCTTCAAGGCGGCACCGATGGACTCGTCGTCGTCACCAACCTCGCCATCGACGATGCCCTCGAGTTATCCGAAGACCCACGATTCATGACGGCGATCTTGACAAACCCCCGCGCGGAAATGCTCGACTCCATCTTTCTCGGTATCGATCGACTGACCAAGCAGTTCACACCAAACGTCTCAGATGCATTTATGGTTTGCCCAGGCGACGTACCCGGCATTACCGTCGAATTGGCGCAGTCATGTGCGGGCGAATATCAGAAACATGTGGGTGACATCGTGGTCGCGACACACGCGGGCAAGAACGGACATCCAATCGTGGTGCCATTTGGAATGCTGGATGAAATCAAGACGCTTCAGGATGTTGGATTAAAGGGTATCTTGCAGAGAAAGTCGGACCGCGTGCATCGCGTGAACGTCGATTCCGAAACAACACAAATCGATATCGACACGCCCGACGATTACGAAGACTTAAATGACCGAATGAAAAAACCGAGCGATGGATAACCGGTCAAACGCCGAATTCTTTGGAACGCTGCACCGTGCTGCGGAAGAGCACATCTTCCGATTCGGACATGTCTGCATTGCGACGCGACATCATCAATTTTGCGGTGTGAAGCGTTTTCTCAAGATCTGCATCGGTCCGCCCATTGGCGGTCTGCCACGCGAATGATGGCACAAATTTCGGCGACAACCCGCCCGTCGCCAGCATTGCTCCCATCCCGACAACCGCCCCAGTAGGCAAGAGTTGCCCAATGCCCAGACGTGAAAAATCACCGATCGTTGATCCGACGAATTGCAGACCGCTGCACACCTCGCGCGAACCCAGCTGCACCTTGACGGGGCCATAGGTGTTCTTCAAATTCGAGTTGGTGGTGCCAGCCCCCAGGTTCACCCAGCTACCAATGTATGCGTCGCCGATGAAACCGTGATGCCCCTTGTTACCAAATCCGCAGAAGATCGAAGCGCTGATCTCACCCGCCACCTTGCACAACGGCCCCAACGTGGTGCCCGCGCGAATAGACGTATTTGGTTTCACGTGGCTGCCCGGTCCAATGTACACTGGCCCCTCGATATACGTATGCACATCGATGATGACGTTGTTGCTGATGAACACGGGTCCGCTATCGGCATCGATGACAGCCGTCGGGCGAATCTCGCTGTGATCGCCGACGTGAACCTGATCGGGATTGATCACAAACGCCGAACTACTCACAGTGCCATTGTTCGAGCGATCGTCCCCCCGCCAGTGGCTGCAAAGCGTCTCGCGATTGCGCGAAATGATATCCCACGGATAGCGAATCATCGTGGCCTCAACTTCACCGGTCGGGGCTTGCTCCCGCAACTCGGCACAGCCTTTTTCATCGCACATCATCGACGCCGACACAGCTTTCGCCATCTTTTCGTCACACGCAACGTAAACGATGTCGTCGCCGCAAACGCCAACGAATGGCGCCTTCTTAAACTCGATCGATTCGCCGATAAGCCAACGGGCGTTGACGAGTACGTCGCCGGCAGACACCGGTTGATTCACCGGAATCTGGCAGCGCTCGCTACCCACATCGGCGATCCAATCGCGCATCCAAAGCCCATCGATCGAACGATTCAGACCGACGGCTGCATTGTCGAGCAGCGTCTTTCGACCGGCGAACAATTCACCCACCGATCGCCAATAGACCATCGGCAGCAAATCAACCCAACGGGCATCTTCAAAGAGTATCACAGAGGACATGAGCGCAAGTATAACAGCCCACCGATGGGTTGCCATATTTTGAGACAAGCACCTTATTTGAGACAATCAATGGTCCACCGATGGCAGACTCGATGATTGCAGCCATAAAAAAAGCCCACCGCAATTGCGATGGGCCAGAAAAGAGTCCAAGCGGTAACCGCCGATGTCGATGGTTTGGCGTTTTGGCGAACCCCAATAACAACTAAGGCGGGTAGACCTCCTGGGCCAGGACGTCCCGTCAAGCGGGCATGTCCGCGAGCCGAGTATGAGAGACTCCCTAAGGTTCGCTTCACGGTCCGCACAAAACTATGCCCCCTGTCGGGCATCGCAGTCGAACCGTTTGGACTTCATAACTATAGCATCGACACGCAGCCAAAAAAAGCGTGAGTTTGTTTTAACAAACGTTTCACAATCGCGCTCGCACACGTGCATTTTTCTTTGCGAAAAAAACTTGCAATTTGCGTTTTCGGCGATGCCCCCGCTTGCCCGAACGGGCGAATTTATTCTAATCTCATGGGCGAGTTGATCTTAGTGAAAACAAGCTTGGCTTGATTGTAATTCAGGTTTGTCACCAACCGATCGAATTTTATTAAAATCGCCCTATACTCCGATGCCCATGGTGGACTTTTCCTGAAAGGCAGTTGATGCAAAAAAATCGGCTGGACGAAAATATTAAGCAATCGCTTGACTCCAAGCGCAAGTGTTTGATGCCATACATCACAGCCGGTTTTCCCAACCTCGACGTGACCATGGGGTTATTGGACCGCTTTGATCACATCGGCTGCCCAGCCGTCGAGATCGGGTTTCCGTTTTCCGATTCGATCGCGGACGGCCCCGTGATTCAGGATTCGTTCAACCGCGCACTCGACGCAGGCTTCAAGATCGACGCCCTGTTCGAACGCGTCGGCAAGGTGCGCCCGAAGTTAAGTACGGCGCTCATCGCGATGGTGTCGATGTCGATCGTCCGACGATTTGGAATCGACACGTTCATGAAGCGGGCGAGCGCTTGCGGGTTCGACGCAGTGATTGTTCCGGACGTACCGATCGATGAATGCCAAACGATCGAAAACGCTTGCGCGAGATACGACCTTCGCAACATTCTCATGTGCGCACCAACATCGTCCGCCCAAAGGCAGCAGGACATCGCCAAGCAGGCGTCGGGATTCGTTTACGTCATCGCTGCCAAAGGCATCACCGGAGAGCGCAGCGCCGTGGATGGCCAACTGCCCGCGATAATCGGGCAACTGCGCGGAGCGACGAAGACACCACTGATCGCCGGATTCGGCATCGCGTCCGTCGAGCAAGTCCGCGATGTGTGCAGCGTGGCTGACGGTGCCATCGTTGGCAGCGCGATCATTCGGCGCATTCGCGAAGCCGTCGATCAACAACAGTCCAATGACGAGACCATCAAACAAGTCGGCAATTACGTCGAATCGTTGCAAGCTGGCACAGTGTAATATCCCTATAGCTCTTTAAGGAATTAGCATTGAACGCAGAACACAATCAAGAACCCACCGCTACGCCGAAGAGCAGCATCGTTTCAACTCTCGCGCTGATCGCTTTGGCCGTTGTGGTCGGAATATTGGCGCAAGAATGGGCGTCGCCGTCGTCGATGCCCGAGAGCGCCGTCAAATGGGGCAAGGATCTGAAAGTCGCCCTGGCCGCTTCGACGACTGAGAGCAAGCCGATCCTGCTGAATTTCACTTCGCGCGGCTGCAAATACTGCGTCAAGATGGAATCCGAAGTCATCGTACAGGACGAAGTTCTCGCAGCCATCGACAAATACATCCCCGTCAAACTCGATGCGATGGACAACGAAGAAGCGTCCGCCCGTTACGACATCAGCTTTCTGCCTGCTTATGTGATCGTGGACGGCAAGGGCAACAAACACGGCATGGTCGATGGGTTTCAGCCAGCCAACAAATTCAAGGCGTTTCTCGACAAAGGTCTCACCCTTACAA
>BQJS01000231.1 GCA_021604825.1 Phycisphaerae bacterium
TTTCTATCACTTCAGCAAGACGGTATCGATTCCGCTGCTCGGCGACATGACGTGCTTCCATCTGTTGCCGATTTTGGTCGGTGTGATGATGTTCGCGCAACAAAAGTTGATGCCGCGACCCAAGCCCGATCCGAACGTCAAGAAAACCCCGCAAGCCGAACAAGCCGAGCAGATGCAAAAGATCATGCCCTACATGTCGTTCATCATGATCTTCCTGTTCTACAAGTTCCCGAGCGGTTTGAACCTCTACATCATGACGAGTTCGCTCGTGGGAGCCGCAGAGCAGGTCTACATCCGCAAGCACATCAAGCAAAAAGACCTCGAAGGTCCAAAGAGTGGCGGCAGCATGAAGAAGGGCCCAAAGAAACCAAAGGGCGGGCCGTCATTTATGGAGAAGCTGCAGCAGAAAGCGGAAGAAGCACAGAAGCAGGCCAAGCAGCGCAGCGGCAAGAAAGATCGGCGGTAGGCCAAGGTCCAGTGATAATTACCGTAGTCGCCAATAGGTGGGCGGTACATTTCCTTTTCAAAGGTTCGAGACAGTTAGGAAAAGCTGATGAAAGCAATGCGCCTGAACAAGTTCGGCGAGGATGCGCCCTTCGAATACTTTGATAAACCCGATACCGAGCCCGGCCCCGGCGAAGTCTCAGTCCGTCTCCACGCAACGAGCGTGAACCCTGTGGATACCAAAATCAGGGCTGATGGCGGAGGAGGAATTGCGCCCGATAATCCGGTTATCCTCGGTTGCGATGTTGCCGGCGTAGTGATAGCCGCTGGTCCGGGCGTCTCAAGATTCACGGAGGGTGAAGAGGTCTACGGTTGTGCGGGTGGGGTGAAGGGTCGTGACGGAACGTATGCGCAGCGCATGATCGCTGATGAACGATTGTTAGCGAAAAAACCGGAGACGCTATCATTCAGAGAAGCCGCAGCGCTACCACTCGTCGCAATCACCGCATGGGAGTCACTGATTGATCGCGCGAACGTTCAGCCGGGCGAGACCGTCCTCGTCCACGGCGGATCCGGCGGGGTTGGCCACATCGGTGTACAACTCGCCAGACTCTGTGGGGCGGTCGTCCATGCCACAGTGGGAAATAGCGACAACGCGAGAATTGCGACGGAACTCGGGGCTGATGAAACGATCAACTACCGAGAGCATTCGGTGGCCGATTACGTCGAACGCCTAACCGGAAGCCACGGCTACGACGTCGTGTTTGACACCGTTGGCGGCCCAAACCTCGAAAGTTCGATTGAAGCGCTGGCGAACAACGGTCGTTGTGCAACGACGGTTTCGTTGGGGGCGTCACCCGACCTCAGCGGGCTGCACATAAAGAACGCAAGTCTGCACGTCACATTCATGCTGGTGCCCATGCTTACCGACGAGGGGCTTGAACATCATGGCATGATCATGAAGCGAATCGCAACACTCGTTGATAGTGGCCGAATCAAACCGCTCATCGACGACTCGCAATTTTCGCTCGATGATATTGGTGCCGCTCATAAGCGTGTGACCTCGGGCAAAGCAACGGGCAAGGTGGTTGTTGACATCGATTAGAACGACCCATGGATTACAATTCTTCGATCGATGCCCATCACAATGAATCCAAACAGACTTGGAAAGCCATGCAAATTCTGAGGACATTACTGGCGCTCGCACTGGTAAGCGTCGCTGCTACCAGTTGCACGAAACAGCATGTCGCGTTTGATTCGTCGGTATCAAAAACGGTTACAGACCGAGCCGCCGAAACAGTTCTGGCATCAGAGGTTGAGTGGGCACCGCTGAATCCCGCCCGCGGCGACAAAGGCCCGAAAGCTGGTGCTCTTTGGGGTGATCAAACAGGCTCAGGGGCGTCTGGGTTTCTCGTCAAATTTGTCGACGGTTTTTCATCGCCACCGCACATTCACAATATCACCTACCGCGGTATGGTCATCAGTGGTCTCATTCACAATGATGATCCCGGCGCCGAACCGATGTGGATGCCAACGGGATCGTTCTGGACACAGCCCGCCGGCGAACCGCATATCACCGCAGCCAAAGGTAGCAGATGTGTGGCGTACATTGAGATCGAGAATGGTCCATATTTGGTCCTGCCAACACAGGAGGCGTTTGACAATGGCGAAAGGCCGATCAACGTTGACTCTTCAAACATCGTATGGGTCGATCAGCCCGGGGTGGCCGCATCGGCCAGTGGGCCAAAGATCGCGTTTCTTTGGGGCAATCCGCAGGGCAATCATTTGAGTGGTTCGCTAGTGAAGCTACCAGCCGAATTTGTTGGAACGATACGTGGTATCGGATCAGCATTTCGCGCAGTAATAATCCGGGGTGAAATTGAGCATCAGACGTCGGGTGAGTTCGACGCGCGACTCTTGGAACCGGGCAGTTGCTTTGGCTCGCAAAGCGAATCAGTGCATCAAGTTTCGTGCGAAGCGGAAAGCGAGTGTATCATCTACATGCGCACAAAGGGCAAGTTCGAAGTCACGGCAACGCAACCAAAGTATTAGCCGCGACGGCGGCTCCTATCGCAGGGGCGGCTCGCAGGTTTGATGCGACCAGCAGACCTGGTTTCACCGTTCCCGTTGGGGTGTACGCTTGAATCAATTCGTCGTTCTTTGATTCACGAACAAAAGCGGCCAGGCACTCGGTAATGCGTTTGAGCAGATCCGATCGTTGGTGCGGCTGACTGCAGATTTGACCGAGGCGTTGGCCGATGATGACGCGGTCGAGCGCCGTGCCGCGAAAGGGATGCTCTGAATTGAGAGCAGTATAGGCATCGCCTCGATCTGCGCGATCGGGCCGACCTGCTGTGACCGTCTGCAATCGCTCGAAGATCAGCTCAGCCGCCAGCATCGCCACCGAGTCCATCCATGACACTGCGATCGGATTGCCGTTGATTGCATCGACTTCCGGATACTTCGCGCCTGCGTCCGACGGGTGGCCAATCAATCGGTGATAGGTTTCGTTCATCGATCTAGCGGAAATGAGTTTCTCGAACGTCGGTCCGAAACTTGACGCGACCTGCCAGGATTTTTGAATCCAAGTCGACGCTTCGTCGAAGGTGACCAGTTTGCCGTTGAGCTTCATAGCGTCTGCGACGCCGGTGCCCGCGCCCATGTAGTACGCATTTTCAACGTCGCGAAAAAGTCCGTTGCTGGCGTACTCCTCGCCTATTCCGCAGTAGTCCGCATCGCTTCCGAGGGCGGCGATGGGGGTGGCTAACTTGATGCCGGCTGCTTCCAGCTTGCCTTCGAGTTGTTCGAGGTATTTGGGCAGGCGTGGTCCGTTGTTGATGACCACGATGCCTCGTTTATCTGGCGACTTCAAGCCGGGCATGCCGATGCCGATCTGCACCGGGCCCGTCGATGACGCCTTGCTTGCGACTTCCGCGACGGCTTCAAATGTTGCATCGATCCACTTGTCGGCTTGCTGTTGCTCTGCCGGTTTGATTTCGATGGCGTTGTGGTCGCGCTCGCTGAATTGTTGAGTGACAGGAACTGGCACAAAACCGGGAACGCTTTCGTAAACGCGACTGGCTGATGCATTGCCGAGTTCGAATTGACGCTCATCGCCCGAAGCACGCATGAGAACTTCGTGGGCTTTGACTTCCGTCGCGCCGCCGTCCACACCGATTAAGAGAATATTGTCCGACATGGTGATCGCTACTTGCTTTTGTTGAGTTGTTGCCTTCGGTGGATCGCTTCCAACCGGGTGTGATCCTTGGCGTTGTTGTTGCGGGCGATCGTGACGGGGTCAATGTTGTGATCGGTTCCGCCGCTGTGGCGAATGACTTCGTAGATCGGATCCCAAACGCGGCCAATGACGTACCGCTCGGCGATGCGATTCACCAAGTCGTAATCTTCACCGTAGTTGCGACACTCGTCATCGTCGTTGACGCCAAACCAACCGGCATCCGCGATCACTTTGACGTGCGCAGCCCTCGGTGCGCCGGCCCCTCCGATACGCAGGAGGTTGTTGCGACCATTGTCAGCCGTCCATTCGTCGTGCGTCACCACGGGGACGTTCTCGTCGCGCGTGATTTTACCAGTCTTTTCGTCAAGCACCGACACTTCGTACGATCCGACGACCATGCCAATCGTGGGGTCGGAATCAAAAACCGCGAGCAGTTTTTCGACGGCATCGGGTTTGAGGCGGTCGTCCGAATCAAGCTGAATATAGTACATTCCGTTGGCGGCTGCGATGCCCGTATTGAGGCAGAGGCCAAGGTTGTTGATATCAACAACGATGAGTTGCACCGGCGGTTTGTTGGCGTCGAATTTGTCGCCACCATCCATGTATTGTTTGACGGCTGGAATCGTCGGATCGTCGTCGCCACCGTTCACCACGATGACCGTTTCGACGCGCTTCTCGGTCTGTGCTTGCACGCTTTCGATCGCTCGGCCGATGAACTCCGGACGATTGTTGACCGGGATCACAACACTTGCGATGCAGTCTTTCGAATGCTCGGGCTTCTCTCCCTTTGCATAAACTGGAAGAACATGAGCGCCCGGTTCGAGGAATGCGCCGATTCGTTTCAAGTGACCGCCAAGCGCTTGTTCCATTTCAAGCTGGCTTGACTTGTCTTCCATCAGATAGTCGAAAACGTTGTGCGCTTGCGGGGGGGCTGCCACCGTGTAAAGCGATCCGGCATATCGATTGCCGATATGGGCGACGCGTTTGCTCTCGGAAACTTTCAAACGCAGGTCGTAGATGTCTGCCGCGTTGAATGATTCGTCGTAACCGCCGCATTCGCGCACGGCAGCCGTTCGATAGAGAATCGCCTGGCCCATGTCTTCGCCATCACGAACGCGACCCGGGTGCCAGTCGGCGAGTTTGATTTCGTGACGCGTACCGTCACTTTCTAGGCGGTCGTAATCGGAGTACACCAGGTCCATCGGGTTGAGTCGCGTTGCGGCCATCACCATGGTTTGGACTGCCGACTTGGTGAGTGTCACGCATTGCAGTTCGTTGTAGACCGCGAGGATGAAGTCGGTGTCGCACGATTTCAGCGCAGCGTTGTACATCGCAGCCCGATTCTTAAAACGATCGGCGATGTACGTTACGCGGTTGGCATCGGATAGGTTTAGTTCGAGCTTCCGATCCGAGCCACGACCATCGACGATGATGACGCGAACGTCGGGCTGATCCTGCCGCAAGGCCGATTCAATCGAATCGCACAGGGCGGATTCCGCGTAGGGAAGCTGGTCGGTGATCGCGAAAACGATCGAAACGCTGGATGTCTTAAATTTCGCAGGCATAGATCGGAAACTTTTATTCGATTATTGTTATTTAATCCACCACTTGGAGGCACTTGAGGGGCGATCACATCATGAATTCTTCAAATCGGACCATCCAAACGGCTGAGCAAGGCGATCTAGAGTCCATTTGGACGCTACTGAAGGACGTATTGTTCCTTGAAACCTTTGGCCCAGAGTTGATTGAAGAGAAACTGTTTACCAACCCTGCGCCCGATCGCCAGGCATTTGAGACGCTGGTGTGCCATGACGGGGGGCAGCTTGTCGGGGTCATGCAGGTTGTGCGGCGCCCAGCCGATCGCAAGGGCTGGATCGGGCTCTTCGCTGTTCGAGCCGATCGCCAACGAGCAGGCATTGCGTCGGAATTGTTGGATCGGTCGCTTGAGGGTTTGCGTGGCGACGGAGTCGAGGAAGTCGAAGCGCTGGCGATTCCAGGGAATTACTTCACGCCGGGGATCGATCCGCGCTACACGTCTGGTTTGTGCTTTCTTGAAAAGAGGGGATTCCAGCGATTTCGAGATTGCGTCAACATGATTGGCCGGCTTGACGATGCGTTCGATACATCCACCGATACCAAGCGACTGGAGGATGCGGGGCTGGTGATTCGACGGGCGACTGCGAATGACGGACCGCTACTGGATGCCTATTTTTCAAGGGATTTCGGCGATGACTGGCGAATGGAAGCTGGTCTGGCGCTCGCCAATGATCCTCCGGCGCTTCACTTGGCGTTGAAAGATGGAGCTGTTATTGCATTCAGCGCCCACTCAACGCAGAATCGCGAATGGGGTTTCTTCGGGCCGATGGGCACCTCGCCCGAAACGCGGGGACTTGGCATCGGGCGACTGTTGCTGCAACTCTGCCTCAATGATCTTCGAGATGCCGGACACCAGACAGCCGTCATTCCATGGGTGGGGCCGATTCCGTTCTATTCGCATCATGCTGGTTGCACGGTGGATCGGGTGTTCTGGCGGTATCGCCGCTATCTGACCTAGGCAAAGCTGAGATCGCGGGTGCCACGAGGCTGGATTCCCGCGTGCCCGGGAATGACGACGCACGAGGAAATGCCGAACCAGAGTCGTCACTCCCGCGCACGCGGGAGTCCAGAAAGGGCGACGTACTCCACTTGTGCGGGATACGGATTCCCACCAGACCCGCAGTTTCCAACACCAAAACCAGGTTCCCGCAGCCCCCGGATGGGTAATAGTTCCCGATTCCCAGGCGTTAAGTGGGGAGCCATTTACCGTTTTTCGGACTTTCGAGAGATGGGCGTGGCGGCGGAATTTCTATAACCCTTTATTTTGCAATAGGTTACAGTCCCCATGCGGGCGATTCTCCCGTATGGCACGGGGCTTGC
>BQJS01000232.1 GCA_021604825.1 Phycisphaerae bacterium
ACGGCAAACGAGCCTTCCTTGATGCAAAGCGCCTTCGGATATGGATGGATCGATCCTTCAGCGTCGATCAGCGCAAACTCGTCCGACAAAAACCGCCAACCGCGCGACAGCAAACCCGCACAGAGCGTCGTCTTTCCCGAACCAGGGGCAGCCGGAAAAACCACACCCACGCCATCGCGCTCCATCACGCCAGCGTGCAATTGCAAATACGAATCCATCCGCCGCACAACTTCCCAGTTCAGCGCCCATTCGACGTGCGGCAGCACCTCTTCAACCCGCCGCACCGAAAACATTCGTCCTTCGCTACCGCTGACAATGAACCGCCGCCCCATCGTGTAGCGCGAACGGCCCCGCTCGATGCGAACTGAAATGTGCGCGTCTTCATTGTGTCCGTCATACCCGCGATACAGCGCAGCGTATTCGTCAGCCAACCCGACGATCGTGCTTTCGATTTCAAGATCAATGACGCCAAGTCGCAGACGAATGCGGTCAGGTGTGTTCGCGATAGCGTATTCGGAAGCAGTCCGAGCCCGCGCGGGGTTCGGTGAAACGGAAGCTGTGTCGAATTGACCCGTGAGCGCTGCGGTCATCAGTTGCGAGTCACCTTCAAGAGGCCATTCTCAACCATCGAACCCACCGCCAAAAGAACATCATCACACGCCTGCTGACTCGATGCATCCCAGACGCCGGTAAGCTCCGCCGCGATGGACTCGCAATCGGCAGCCCCATCGCAGTGTTCCCAAATAAACCGAGCCGTCGAATTCAATCGATGCGTCGCCCCACGATCGGGATCGTAAATCAGCGCTTCATCGTCGATGACATGGAAGGTGACGTCGTCACGTCGCAGCGGCAGGCTTGTCGGTTTGATACGCAAGGGATCCATCCCTTTCCGAATTCTATTTGCACGCCCTTACGACGAAGGGCTAGCCGCCAACGCCTTGGTGGGAATGAACAATTGAATGACGGGTGGAACGTAAATCAAAAGCTTCCCCGACTTCCCCAGAAATTCGCGCCGGCCACGCAGTTCACCACCCTCGGGAGAAGTCTGCACAACCGAATCCGACGCACCCGATGGTGCAAGCGGCGCGCTCGATTCCCCATCCAGCGCGTCAGGCGGTTGGGTCGATTCAGTCATCGAATTGTGGCGAAACTTATCCTGCATCGCAGCTCACAAATCCTTCATAGAATCCCTGTCACTCAACAGGTGCAGCGCTGCCGACTCCACCAATCGGCTGCCCGTACCATCGTTATCGGAATGTGAGAGAACTGAATCGAGTTATTGGACCGAAGTGGACGGTCAGCCGGCCAGAAATAGCCCTGTCGGCCCGAAATCGCTGAATCGACGGGCACAAAGCAACACTGGCGTAGACCCTATTGGTAACGCTGAAAGGGGCACAATCACGCGAAACAGGGCCAATCAGACGCCCTGTGCAACCGACCCAAAGATATTGAAGAACCAGAAAAAGATCGATGAGAAGATGCTAAGAATCAGCGACATGGGTCCCTTGCTCCATCAAGTGGTTGTTCCAACTGCGAATGCTCCGTACTGCCGACATTTCGCGATCAATTGCATATCAATCGAGTGCGACGCCCGGTTTCCCATTAGGTCAGAGGATGAACCGTACTGCCGTGCTTTCGAAATTATGGTCGGCTTTCTAATGTCTTGATAAACGCGTTTTCCAATGCGTCGTATTTTTGGGGGTCAAAATCAACCATGCCATGGGAGTCAAGCGACGCTATTTCGGCAGCATGGACCTTGATAATGAACTGAACAAACTCCGGAATCGTTCCGTAGTCGGTCGGATAAGGATCCTCCAGCATGTAGTAGAAGACTCGGGGTGCCGAACTCGTGACGTCAATAAAGAAACCATCGCCAGAACCATCGTCCAGAATCTTCAAGGCATTCTTGCGTTTTGAATCGACAAAGGGAACTTTCTGGATTTGCTTTCTATCTTGCAACGATTCCGAAATGGAGAGCATACGTCCAAGTGGCAGCAAGTCGGTCAATCTGTCGGTGCAACCGTTGTGCCACTGAAACCAACTCTCCAGCGATGACAACGTCACGCCGCCGACTCCGGCACGCAGTTCTGACAACTCAGCTTCCGTCGCCGGTGGTGCGAGTTTGGCATGGATAAATGGCGCATTCTCCTTCAGCACCCTATCAAGCTCAGCCAGATTTTCTTTCAAGCCTTTCTCATCCACGATTTTGACGGGCTTATTTGTGATCTTCGCGGGCGTACCAGCGACCTTTGGCCGTTCGCACCCTGAGGCGATCAGGCAGGAAATGCAAACCAAGAACATCGTGGGCCGCATGTAGTGTGCCCTTTCAGCGAAATACTCTTGGATCGTCGCCGACTATCTTGATGTGACCGGACGGGTGGGATCCTGAAACAAACTGAGAGCTTCTTCAACGCTGGCCGCCATCTCAAACCACTGATCCAGCTGCGTCACATCCAACACGCCCCGCACGAATGACGACGCCCCACACAACACGACGCGCGATTCGGTCATCCTCGCATGGGTCACCAACGATATCAGATGCCCCAGCCCCGATGAGTCGATCGTCTTGATGTTCGACAAATCGATGACCACCTTGGCATTTTTCTCACCAACAATCGGATGAAGCTGGTCGCGAATCGAATCCTCGGAATGAGAACCCAACTCGCCATTAAGCCCGACGACCGAAACACCACCAACCGGCTCTTCGATATGGATGTCCATCAGCATTTATCCTGAGACCAAATGATCAAAGCGAAGGATCAGTTTGAGAGATTCCCCACGCTGCGCTTGCGCAAGAGCTTGCGAAGCAACAGGTGGTTCTCGCCCATGAAATCCGTCACTTCACCTGAGACGATAAATTCAACGCTTGTCGTCGAACCCTTCGATTCACGAATCATCCGCTCGAGCATCCGGTTCGGCAGAAGGCGCATCGGCGGGTCCGGTGTGGCTGCCGGGTTGTTGTCGCCCGTGAAGTTAAACACAAACCACGGACCCTCGCGCGTCAAACGACCCGCACGATCCACCAGAAAATATCCTTCCGGAAGTCGCGCCGGGGTGCGCCGCGGATCATCATCACCAATCGTATCGCGCACCACTTCGGTACCCGGTCGCGAACCGGGAAGCAGCGGCCGAGCTTTCGGGCGATCCCGCTCAAACTGCTTCAGCACATCGTCGGCTGACACCTTCGGGGCGCTTTGCATATCCGAGGATGAGCGGCGTCGTCGATCGGTCACGCGGGATGAACTCTGCCCCTTCGCTGGCGGGGTTTCACCCGGTTTGATCGTCACCGTATCGCTGTTGCTGACCGGTTTCGCTTCGGTCATCTCCTTCGGTTCCTCATTGGAATCAGGCGCAGAAGCCTCCTGCCCCAATGCGGGAACGGTTAAGATGAGCGTCGCGACCAACGGCATGGCCCACCATGCTGGTGCACGCTTGCTTGGATTCGCCATGAGTACCATCGTACATCCTCCCTGCCACCACCGCCCGAGTCGTTTCACGCCCCAACGCGGTGAACTACCCTAATGTCGTCGTCAAAACACCACGAACACGCCACCAATGAATGATTTATCATCGGCTGACCTACGTCATAATGTCCAACCCGGCAAATTATCGGAACCCCAACTGTTTTCGAAGTCCAGCCGCGTCGGTCACCGGACGCTTGCACACCTTATTCTCACAGACGTAGACAGCCGGTTTGCCGTCCACCGGCTTCTTACCCTTGAGCAAAGCATACCCATCTTCCACCAGCGCGGTTCGGCCACCACCGGGATTTCCGGCTAAGAGTAGGATTTTATTCGGCAGGAAGCCAGCGTAAACCGCTCGCACCAAATCGTCCGTCGATGACTGTCCAACGTCACCGGCGATGACGACTTCCTTCACCCGATCGTGATACATGTCCACCGCGCAAAGCATCCGTTCAAATTGCGAAGGCGATCCTTCAACCGCTCCTTTAAATGCCTTGAAAATCGATTCGGCGTGGGCTCGGTAGTCGGCTCGATCCAGCATAATCCCCAAGCGAACCAGGTTCATCGCGTGAACCGAGTTGCCCGACGGAATCGCTCCATCGCGCGGGTTCTTTGAACGAGCGATCAACTTCTCCGCATCGTCAGCCGTGAAGTAAAACGCACCACCCTCCGTATCCAAGTAGTGCTTGATGGTGACGTCGGTCAGCGCCTGGGCTTCGGTCAACCAGCGTGGGTCAAAGGTAGCCTCGTAGAGATTCAGCAGGCCTTCGATCATGAATGCATAGTCGCTGAGATACCCGGTCAGGCGCGACTCGCCACCTCGATGCGTTCGCAGCAATCGCCCATCCTTTCGCATCTTGGTCAACACGAAGTCAGCCGCTTTGCCAGCAGCCTCGGCGTACTGTGGATCATTCAGCACCCGCGCCCCCTTGGCCAGACTCGCTATCATCAACCCATTCCAGCCAGTCAGGACTTTGTCATCGAGTCCCGGGTGAATGCGTTTCTCGCGCTCTGCGCACAGTTCCTTGCGACAGGTGGCCATCTGCTTTTCAAAGTCAGCCAGCTCGATCCCCTTGGACTTGGCGAATTCGTTTGCAGATGTCGTGATTCGCAGAATGTTCTTCGCACCTGCCGGCGCATGGCCGCGTGACTCGAACCAGTTCCCCTTGTCGGTTACGTCATAGAATTCGCAAAACAAAGCCCCGCGTTCGTCACCCAGGACAGCTTTGATCTGCTCGACCTTCCAAATGTAGAACGCCCCCTCCATCCCTTCGCTGTCGGCATCGCGCGTCGAGTAGAATCCACCCTCTTCCGATTGCAGGTCGCCCATCACGTAAGCGAAAATGTCGCGAGCGACGGCTTCGTAACGCGGATTGTTCGTGACTTGGAACGCATCCAAGTAAATCGCCGACACCAGCGCCTGGTCGTAAAGCATCTTCTCAAAGTGCGGCACCAGCCAATCCGGATCGGTGCTATAGCGACAGATGCCCCCGCCGAGATGATCGTAAATCCCACCGTCGGCCATGTTTTGCAAGGTGACGTTTACCGCATCCAGCAACGCCTGATCGCCCGTCTGCCGATGAACCCGCAACATCAAGTCCATCGACATGCTCGGCGGAAACTTATTCCCGTCGCTGCGAAATCCACCTTTCTGACCGTCGAAATAGCCGGCCAGCATCGTCGCAACCTCAGCCACCCGCTCCTTGGCGATCACATCTTTGTCCGGCGCATCACCCTTCGCCCACTCATCAAGTGCCGCACGAATCTGCACGCTCTGCTCAGCGATCCGCTCGCGATTGGTCGTCCACAGCGTGTGGATCTGTTCGCACAACCGCATGAACTGGACCTTTGGAAAGTAAGTTCCCGCATAGATCGGTTCACGATCGCTCGTCAAAAAAACTGACATCGGCCAACCGCCATGTCCTTTGTTCATCATCTGCGTGACGTGCATGTAAATCTCGTCAACGTCGGGTCGCTCTTCGCGATCAACCTTCACGCACACAAACCGCTCGTTGACGAAGTCAGCCACCTCTTCGCTCTCAAACGTTTCGTGCTCCATCACGTGGCACCAATGGCACGCGGAGTAGCCGATGCTCAAGAAAATCGGTTTGTCTTCCTTCTTCGCCTTGGTAAACGCCTCTTCACCCCACTCATACCAATCCACCGGGTTGTGGGCGTGTTGAAGCAGATATGGACTCGTCGCGTCGATCAGGCGGTTGGTGTGGGCATGTGCGTCGGCCTTCTGCATATCTTTGACTTCTCCTCCGTCCGGCGAATCTTCTGCTATGACCGACGATGCATCCAAGCCGATCCCACAGGCCAAAGCACCGAGCAATACGCCAAAACCAATGGTGGGCTGCCTCATCGTCATCGTGATCCCGTTCTTGCGGTTAACGTTTGGACGAACCCGACGCCCGTTGCTTGTTGCGGAGATTGCTCTTGATGTCCTTAGACGTTGCCCGCTTGGATTCAAGCACCTTGATCGCCTTGGCCATGTTCTGCACCTTGAAGATGCCGATGGCCTTTCCGCCGGCTGCTCCAGTCGTGGAATAGAGATACGAGATGGGTACACGGTGGGCCGACAGTTTCTCGCACACGTCGGCCAACATACCCGGTTTGTTCGGCATGGTGACAGCCAGCACCTTGACCTCGGTCATCGAGAGATTCATATCCTTGATGACCGCCCTGGCTTTATCCGGATTGCGCGCCACGATCCGCAGGACCCCATGCTCGGTCACGTCCATCATGGTCAGCGCCACAATGTTGATCTTCGCGGTCGCAAGCGCGCGACAAACGCGCCCCAACGTGTCCGGCTTATTGCCGAGGAATACGGAGAATTGAATCAAGGTGTCAATCATCGAAACCCTCCATCCAAAATGCAGGACCAAGAAACGCCAGACAGGTTGTATCGCAAGAACATCTGAAGTCTATCGCCATCGACCAACCGCGACAAACAGCCCCCACATGCATCCGCACAACTGCCGAATCAACGCCAAAAGAAAACACCCACGGAAGATTTCAACCGCGGGTGTCTCGTTTGTGAATTGAATTGAAGCCTGGTAGCTGGCTCGATTAGATACGCCGACGGTATCTGTTCTTACGAGTCACGCCCCACATCATCGCCAAC
>BQJS01000233.1 GCA_021604825.1 Phycisphaerae bacterium
CAAAGGTCACCGCAACGCGCGTGTCATCGATGGCGGCCATCCGAATGAGAAGTCCTTCAGCGCCGAAGATCTTCTTCATTTGGTTATAGTCCTTCTCGCTGACGCCTTCCATTTGATCAAGCGCAACTGCCAGCTGATCGACTGACACATCACCGATCGTCTCAGCGCCGCTTTTGAACTTGATGTTCTTGACGGCTTCCTGCGCTTCGGCACTGGTGAACATGCCGCCAAGCAATTTCGTGAAAATGTCGCCCATCTTGGCGCAATTGCCTTTTGCGTCTCCGTCAAAAGTAACCACCTTGGTCATGCCCATCACCCCATCTGCACCTTCTGGCAGGGCGTTGGCCGAGAATGAAACGTCGCGAATGTTGGCTACCAAGGCGCTCACGAGCGTTCCCACTTCCTGCATCTGGGCCGGATCGGCACCGATGTTCATTGCGACCATTGGATTCCCGAGGACCCCGCCATACACCTCACCGTATTTGGCGAAGACTTCTTTACTTCCATGCAAGCCTCCCGCGAACATGTAATCGCCGCCAGGTAAACCCTGAAGAAGCGATTTGGTGGTTGCCTTAACGGAGTTCATCAAATTGGCCGATTCTGAACCCTCGGCAACCTGATAATACAGACCGACGTTCAAACTGTTTTCGCCCACACGAACCGCAACCGTCGCGCTGTCGAGATCATTGAGGTCCTGAGGATTGAATGATCCACCGGCTGCCAACATCGGCATCAGGCCCTGTACCATCGGACTGGCAACGATGGCTTTGAGGTTGATATGAAGCGTGATGTCATCTTGCGCAAACCGCCCAAGCTGATGCTTCGACCAGGCAGTGGCCGAGGTCGGGTTGCTCTTGGCGGCCAAGATCGCTTGAACACCAGCAGCCGACGGACTCAGGATCGCGTAATTCTCGTGCTGGGCGATGTACGACTCTTCCGCACCCATCAGCATGCAGCGCGACACGCCACCCACCGGTTCTTCCATCGCCATGCTTGCGGTCATCGCGGCGAAATCCGAACACGGAACCAATATGCCAAATGCGCTATTGGGGTCGGCCGGGTTGAGCATGGGCATCATCACGACGGCCACACCCGCATCGTGATTGACACCGGTCAATTGCAACATGCCTTTGAGCATTTCCAATGGCGACATCGGCACCGGCGTATTCAACCGCTGAGCCAACGCCATCAGTTTGTTGTCCAACTCGCCAACGTTGCGGATCGTCAGCGACGCCCACGCTTCTGCCGGAACGGATTTGAGCGCATTGACCGATTCCGCACGAACCGGCACAGTTGAAATCAGCATGGCCATGCAGCAAGCCAACGCGCCGTAGCGCCCCATTTGTTTCATTTTCATCATCTTTCCTCGAATCGTTTTTGCTAAAATCTCAAAAAATACTTGGCCCAATCGCCCGCGAGCATGATTCGCCCCACGCGAGCCGCCACCCCATTTCTTCATCGAACTCCCAAAACGTAATCCATTTTCGGTTCGAGGCAAAGTAGGGTGTGTTGAATATCGTGTGAATCCGTCAAATCCGGCGACCAGAACGCGGGGATACTCGGTCAGCAGCGATCCGGTGTCAAGGATTCTACGCTTTGGTATTCGTAGTGACGGAAAAATATTTTGATGCGAGCCGGTTAACCGGTGGCTGTGAGTTTCTTCAAATCGGCGATGCGGTCGCTGTGATGGCATGCCGCTCGATGGCTTTGTGACGCGCCGGCTGGCTGAATCAACCTGGGTTCCTGCGATACGCAATGATCGGTTGCGATAGGACAGCGCGGGTGAAATGCGCAACCGTTAGGCGGACAGACAGGACTTGGAGGTTCACCGCCCAACACCGGCGCACGGTCCAACGATCCGGGCGACGGATCGCTCTGCAACATATCCCGGGCGGCATTGAGAAAGAACGAATAGGGATGCTTCGGTTGACTGGCGACGTCGCCAACGGATCCGTACTCAATGATTCGACCGAGATACATGACAGCCAGGTCGTCGCAAACGGTCGCAGCGACGTCCAAATCGTGGGTGATCAATAACATCGTCAGGTTGCGTTCGCGTTGAATTTTTCTGAGTTGCGCGAGAATCTCAACTTGGGCAGAAACATCGAGCGCGCTCACCGGTTCGTCGCAAACCAAGACATCGGGATTCAACACCAGCGCCCGCGCGATCGCCACCCGCTGCAACTGCCCCCCCGACAACTCGTGCGGGTAACGTGAGCGCAATGCCTCATCCAATCCGACGACATCGAGAACGTCCGAAACGCGGTGGGTTCTCTCGTCTTGGCTGCATCGTTCGTGAAACCGAAGCGGATCGGACACGATAGACTCGACGGTCATCCGCGGATTCATGCTGAAATGGGCGTTTTGAAAAACCTTCTGCACGCGCCGGCGCATTACCTTCGATTGATCTCGGGGTGGTGCAGACATGTCTTGGCCATCGAGGCAAATCGACCCGCGATCGATTGGAACCAACCGCATGATCGCTCGGGCCAAGGTGGATTTGCCGCACCCGCTCTCGCCAACCAAACCAAGGCACGCACCCCGCGCGATCGCGAGATCAACGCCACGAACGGCTTTGACGCGAGGCGCGCGCCCGGACAACGGTCGCCACCCCGATCGATCGGCATACGAAACATGCAGGTCTGTCACCCGTAGTCGCGGCGGATTGGTGGGGCCATCATGCTCACGTTTCCGTTGGTCGTTCATGGCCCGCCCTCGGCAACCGCCGCTGCGCTTTGACGTTTGAACCTAGCCGCCTTTACGAGTCGCATTGTGGCGGCTTGTAACTTTGACGAGTCAAGCCCTGCAGTGGGTAAGTTCTCAACGATACGATTCCCGTCCATCACGCACACGCGGTCGGCCAACGCTCGCGCGATTGCCATGTCGTGGGTGATCAGCAAAACCGACAAGCCGGTTCGCCGCCGGGTTTCGCGAATCAGTTCAATGATCTGGGCCTGCACGTTTCCATCCAGCGCTGAAGTGGGTTCGTCGGCGATCAGCAGGGTTGGCCCGCCCGCCAGCGCCAAAGCGAGTGCCACGCGCTGGGCCATCCCCCCGGACAATTCGTGGGGCCAAGCGCGGGCCAAACGGATCGGATCGGCGATGCCCACGCGTTTGAGTAGCTCGAGGGCGATACTCCCGGCGTCCTTCCGAGAAGTCTTTCGACCCAATCGAATGACTTCCGACAGTTGGTCGTCGATGCGCATCACCGGATCGAGCGAACCGACCGGATCCTGAAACACCATCGCCAAGCGCGACCCGCGAACCGCCTGCATGGTGCGCTCGTCCGCACCGAGAATGTCGATCGGAGCAGATCGCGCGTCTTCACGCAGTACGATTGAACCACGAACGTTCGCGTCACTGGGAAGCAGTTGCATCATCGCCAGCGCTAGCGTGGACTTCCCGCAACCGCTGTCGCCAACCAAGGCGATCGACTCACCACGATCCATCGAAAACGACACATCGCGCAGCACCGGTGCGGTACCCCGTCCGTATCGAACCGACAGGTCCTTCACTTCGATCAAAGGATGTTCTGGTCGCGTGGTCACGCCATCGCCCTTCCAAAGCTCCGCCGTGGGTCCAGCGTACGGCGCAGGTGTTCACCAAAAACGTGGCAACAAAGCACGCTCAAGAATATCGCGGCGCAGGGAGCAACCATCAACTCGGGATGCGTGCGAATCTGATCGTATCCGTCGCGAAGCATTCCGCCCCACGTCGCTGTTTCCGATCCGACGCCCAATCCCAACCACGACAGACCGGCTTCCAAAAGAATCGCATCGCCCACACCAAACGCCAGCGCCACGAGCGACGGGCCAATAGCACCAGGCAGCAAATGCCGCAACGCGATGTACCAACCCTTGGCTCCGTAGCTCCGCGCCGCATCGACGAAATCCATTTCGCGACCCGAAAGAAATTCCGCGCGGACGAGTCGGGCGATCGACGTCCACTGCGTCAGGCCGATCACCAGGATGATTCCGGTCACACCGTTACCAACCCAAACCATCATCACGAGTATCAAAAAGAACGCAGGGAAACACATCATGATTTCGATCAACCGCGAGCAAATCCAGTCAATCGTACCGCCGCAATAACCCGCCACCGCTCCGATCAGAATGCCAACGATGCCAGCCAATAGCATCGAATACACCCCCACTCGAACCGAAACGCACGCGCCATGAATCAAGCGCGACAGCACGTCGCGACCCCGGTCATCCGTGCCCAACCAATGTGAACCGGACGCGTCGAGGTTGACGTCGGCGACCATTTCCATCGGTCCATATGGAACGGGTGGCCAAAGTGCGAAATCATCGGCGCTCAGCGATGTCCGGGCGTCGAACGAAGGGAAACGAAACGGTTTGGCTTTTGAAATCCAACCACCCACCAACGGCATGCGGCCAAACGTGTCGGCGACGGCTGGGAAGTAGTAAGCGCCTTGATACTTACAGACAATTGGTTGATCCCAAGCCAATAGCG
The DNA here is from genome assembly GCA_021604825.1 of Phycisphaerae bacterium. Next base: position 4,474 of record BQJS01000233.1, read on the forward strand.
GTGCGATGGCGGCGATCAGAATGAACGCGATCGGAACGCCGAGCGCGGCACGCGCCAACCATTTGCGCCGCATCAGCGCGGAGGAGTGATCAGGCTGCAGTGTTGGGTTAGAGGAGCTTGGCACTGTCATGCGTACCTCACCCGTGGATCGACCCACGCACAAAGCAGATCAACAACCAGCGTGACACCGAGCACGATCACCGCTGAGAGAATCGTCATGCCCATGATGACCGGATAGTCGCGATCGTGGATGGATTCATAGAGCAATCGCCCCATCCCCGGCCAGGCGAACATCACCTCAAGCACTACCGAGCCACCCAGAACCGCCGGCACGATCAACCCGAGAACAGTGAGCAGCGGCCTTAACGTATTGGGAAGCACATGACGCAGGATGACCCGCCGCTTGCTGAGGCCACGAGCAAACGCGGCGCGGACAAAATCCTCTTTCAAGACCGCGAGCATCGTCGCTCGAACGAATGGCACCAAGTACGCAACGAGTGGATAGAGAAAACAACAACCGATCAAGACGCTGTGGTGGATGACGTCCTTAAATCTGCCAACCGAACTCATCTGGGCGTATTCGTCAGACGTCAGTCCGCTAAATGGAAACCAATTCAACGCGACGCCCGCAACAAAGATGAGAATCATGCCGAACACATATGGCGGTATCGCGTACAGACCGATGCACCCGGCCAGGATCATCTTGTCCACGGGTCCGCCAGCCTTCATCGCCGCGAACGAAGCGATCGGAATAACCAGCACGAGGGCAATGACGATCACCGACAACGTTAGCAGAAGAGTCGGAAGAACCCGTTCGACGATTTTTTCAGAGACGGGCCGACCGTCGGCGAATGACTGCCCAAAATCGAATCGAATGATCCGCGACGTCCACCGAAAAAACCGCGTGAACACCGGCGCATCGAGCTCAAAGTGGGCGCGCAGTCTTTCCTGGTCAGCCGCACTAACGCCGCTCTCACCGAAACCATCCGCCGACGCCGTTACAGGCGATCCGGGGGCTGCGTGAATCAGCATGAATGTCAGGAATACAATGCCGACGAACGTCGGTACGGTCATCAAGATTCGTTTTAGAACGTAATGCCACACGCCATTGTGCCGCCGGTGGTGTCATGGAGCGTCTGAGCGCGGAAGCGCAGTCCGTGTTCCGTCGTCGATCGGTTGCGGCGTTCGCGGCGTCCACCAACCGCGAATCCCCGGGAATGAATGCAATGGACCGCGCGGACTGAGCGACACGCCACGCAACCGAAGGCCAAACGCCCAAAGCGTCGGCGCCTCAACCAGAAATGTATAAGGTTCGTCGCGAAGGATCGTTTGCTCAATCTTGTGGTAGATCTCAGCCTGCTTCGCCGTGTCTATTTCACGCACACCGCGATCGAACAGTGCATCCACTTCAGAGTTCTGATACCCGACGTAGTTGCGACCATTCCGCACAGCGCTGCTGTGAAACAGGTTCCGCGCTTCGTCCGGATCGGGGCCACACGTCCACGCAGAGAGGAATGCATCGAATTGATGCGATAGGTTGCGCTCGTTGAAAACCGACCATTCCAGCGTCTGCGTTTTCATCTCCACGCCAAGCCTACGCAGGTCGGCTCGTAGGATGTCCGCAACCCGTGGCGACGTCTGCGAACCAGCCACCAAGTTCAGTACAAATCCCGCCCGCACCTTTGAGGCATCTTCTTGCCTGTCCGTTTCCTGACGGTAACGCCAACCGTCTTCATCGCTCACCCGCCAGCCGGCAGCGTCGAGCAGCTTCCCTGCCCGCGACAGGTCAAACGCGCCCGCAGGTTTCGTGGGTTCTCTCGCGGTGAAGGAATCCGGAAAGAAGCCACTTCCTTCGTCAAACAGTCCGAAGAATACCCGTTCGTTGATCAGCTTCCGATTGACCGACAACCCCAGCGCATTGCGAACGCGTGCATCCGTCAAGAACCCATCCTGCCCGCGCGTGTTCCATCCGATGTAATAGTTCGTCCACTGCTTTCCGCGAATCTTGACGCCTTGCTCGTTGAAACGCTGACCGACTGTATCCTCCGCAAACTGGCGCGGGGCCAACGACATTTCGTCAATCTCGCCGGCTTCAAACGCCAGCAGTGCCGCGTTGT
>BQJS01000234.1 GCA_021604825.1 Phycisphaerae bacterium
ACCCGGCAAACGTGCGTCTGCTGCGTGTCGCTCTAGATATGTACCCGGACCCTCATTTTTTGGAGGAAGTCCTCCGGGTGCTCAAGCCGGGGTGGGCAATCGGTGGCTCCAAGGGAGCCCGCCGCGAGATCCGCTTGTACTGCTTAGCCGAACTCTTTAGGGCAGGGGCAACGGAAACGGGCATGGTATCGGATGACGAGTGTCTACCGCAGGGTATTGGCTTAGACCGCTACCACGACCGATTACTCCGGGAGGCGCAAGACATCTTCAACCAGTTTGTGACTGGCCAATCGAGCCGAGCCCGCCTGCCGTGGTACCTCATGCAGCAGGTGTTTCTCTACCTTTCAGCACGAGAGTCGTTTCCGGAAACTGTGACCCAACTGGGCACGAAGGGCGGCCCGTTACTCGCCCTATATCGGCGATTCGCCAAGTTTATCGGCGGCGAGCGGCCGGCGGGGCTCGACGAGCGTTCGAGCTTCCTCATCATCGCGCGCACGGGTCTTTCGCTTCATGGATTGATTGACCGGATCGTCCAGCAAGGGGTCTCGCCGGAGTTCCTGTCCCGCGTTGCAGCATGTTCTTCAAGCACCGCCACTGCGTTATGGGAGGCGGCGAGACCTGTCGCCGGGGGTGCTCTCACTCAGGCAGCAGAGCACCTGGGTTTGCAGCCGCGTCGGAGCGCGGAAGCCGCCAGTCGTCTGCCATATCTCGCCAACCAGGGACTCAATCCGTTCTTTGCCGAACCGAACCTCCTGCACTTGGCGCATTGGTTATTGGAGTTACCCAAAGATACATTCGACACGCCGCTCACACCTTGGCAGATCGAGTGCGGGCTCAAGACCGACCAGGGTGATCGATTCGGCCGGATCGACCCCGAAACGTTCCGTGTTCGTAGATCTGCAACTACGGCGACACGCCTGTTCGTGGCACCCGAATGGTGCGAGACACTTGAGGAACGCCAGCGGTATCAGATCGGTGTTCTCTTACGGTTCGCGATTCGTGGGACGACCGATCTGTTTTCGAACACTTCCTATCCCAAGCGCTCTTTGCTGCCACGATACGCCCGATCTATATCGCACTGGGAACAACAAAGATACTCCGGTTTCCAGGGGCGCAGCGCCTTCGGCCCGCCTTGGCTCCCGATTTCGTCATTCATGGAAGATCTACTCTACGAGCTTCTCCGGTGGCCCGGCTCCGGGGTCTCGTCCCCCGGTCGCAGCCTCAAGGAGATCGGCGCAGCAATAGAGGACCGCTTAAATGCACTCAGGGTGCAATATGGGACTCACAGCCGAACGCTCTTCTTGGAGCAGTCCGCGCCTCTTCTGTACCAGCCCAAGAATGCCGCTGCTTGGCGGCGGCCATTGCGTATTGGCGTGGTCCAGACGGTGATTCCCGATTTTGGGGACTACACCCACTACGCTACTACTCCTCACCTCAGTGGCGATCCTGCATTTCGAATCAGGCATCGGGCGCACCTTGCAGCGGCACTTGAGGGGGTCAATCAAATGCGGCGGCTGCGGGACACACATCGCGGCATGGCCCGTCACGACGGCCAGACAATCGACCTCTTGGTCTTCCCGGAACTGGCCGTGCACCCGGACGACGTCGCGCCACTCTTAGTGCCTTTTGCCCGGAAGCATCGGTGCATCCTCCTTTTCGGCATGGTGTACCACGCCGAGCCGAGAATAGCGGGGTCACCGCTCATTAACTCTTGCCAATGGCTTATTCCAGAGTGGACTAGAGCTAGTGGCTTCCAGTTGCGAGCCGTCGAGCAGGGCAAACACCACCTCACTGACGCCGAAATGACACTGACGCCGGCCCCCGTAGGATTCCGACCTGCGCAATGGCTCGTAGAGTACATATGGAGTTCGGACCGTGATCACCGGCCACTGACCATCACCGCGTCAGTGTGTTACGACGCGACGGATCTGACACTCGCGGCCGACCTTCGATCGCGAAGTGATCTCTACGTCATCTGCGCGCTCAATCGTGATGTCGGAACGTTCGACAGAATGTCCGAGGCGTTGCACTACCATATGTATCAGGGGGTGCTTCTGGTAAATAACGGTCAGTTTGGTGGGAGCTCTTTCTTTATGCCTTTCGAGAAGCCATTTCACCGAGAGGTCTTTCATTTCCATGGCCAGCCCCAGGTCGCGATCGCCTTTGCAGAAATCTCCCCAGAGAAACTAGTCAATAGACCGAGGCCAAGCTCTTCTGAGGGAGAAGGGTCTTCTGGGGATAGGCCGAGTACCGGACTGCCAGAGGGCGCGTGGAAGACTCCGCCAGCTGGCTGGTCGAATCGCAATCTCTGACGCTGAGCCGCACGACGAATCTATGGCCAACTCCCCGCAATCCCGAGAGAGCATCCGACTCGACGAGCGCAATCACGTCGAGACGCCGCTGCTCGACCAGCTTGCGGGCTTGCGCTGGGAGGTCATCGACCTCACGGACATCAAGCAGACCCCGGCCGACACTTATCGGGAGAGCTTCACCGAGGTCGTCATGTCGCCCGTGCTGCGCGAGCAGGTCAAAGTCATCAACCCCTGGCTCGAGGACGATCAGGTCGAGGAGGTCGTCAAGCAGCTCACCGCGAGTTTCCCGAGTACCGGGTTGCTGGAGAACAACGAGCACCTGTTCCAACTCTTGCTGGAGAACACCAGCGTCAGCGAGAACCGCCAGAGTGGCGAGAAGAGTCCGACCGTCCGCTTCGTGGACTTTGGGATCCGCGACAACAACCGCTTCATCGCGGTTTGCCAGTTCAAGGTCCGCGTCCTTGGCACTGAGTACCATATCATCCCCGACGTCGTGCTGTTCCTCAACGGGCTGCCGGTGGTGGTGATCGAGTGCAAATCGCCCAAGGTCAAGGACGCTATTCCCGAGGCGATCGATCAGCTACTCCGCTACAGCGAGCAGCGTGGGGCGAAGGGGGAAGGGAATGCGCCGCTCTTTTACTCCAATCAGTTTGTGGTCGCGACTTGCCGCCAGGAAGCCAAGTTCGGCACCATTACGACGCACACGGAGAAGTACTTTTATCGCTGGGCCGACCCGTATCCACGAACAGTGGACCAGCTGGACCACGGCTCAGGCAGCCCGAATGACCAGCAGCGCCTCGTTGCCGGCATGCTCGACCGGGACAACCTGCTCGACCTGATTCGGACTTTCACGCTGTTCTCGACGAATGACAAGAGCCAGACGATCAAGGTCGTCGGTCGCTACCAGCAGTTCCGCGCGGTGAAGCTGGCGGTGAAGCGGCTTATCGAAGGCCGCAATCCCCGAGAGCGCAGCGGCATCATCTGGCACACCCAGGGCTCCGGTAAGTCGCTCACCATGATGTTCATGGTGCGGGAGATGTACCGTCACGCGCAGCTCTCGAACTGGAAGGTCGTCTTCATCACCGACCGCACTCAGTTGGAACAGCAGCTCTCCGAGACCAGTCAGAGTATCGGCTTCACGGTCAAGCTGGCCGACAGCATCAAGGGGCTCAAGGAACTGCTCAGCGCCGACACCTCCGACCTGGTGATGGCAATGATCCACAAGTTCCGGGAGGCGGACCTGACCGAGACCTTCCCGGAGCTGAACACCAGCCCCAACATCCTCGTCATGACCGACGAGGCCCACCGATCGCAGTACAAACTGCTTGGGGCCAACCTCGACAAGGGCATCCCCAACGCCGCGAAAATAGGCTACACGGGCACGCCGATCGACAAGACTGAGCAGGTGTTCGGCGACTACATCGACAAGTACACGATGCGCCAGTCCATCGAGGATGGTGTAACGCTGGAGATCGTTTACGAGGGCCGCACTCACAACGCCGAGGTCCCCGATCAGGGCGGAATGGACGCGGCGTTCGAGGACGTGTTCAGCGATTACAACATCCAGCAGCGTCTCGACATCCTCGGGTACGGATCTCGAGACGCCTATCTCGAGGCAGAGCCCACCATCGAGGCCAAGGCCAAGGACATGGTGGAGCACTACCTCGCGCATGTGTTTCCCAACGGGTACAAGGCGCAGGTGGTGGCGACGTCACGTGAGGCGGCCGTACGCTACAAGAAGCATCTGGACGCCGCGCTCGCAGCGGCGGTCGAAAGGCTTGAGCAGGCCAACCCGGACAAGCTGGACCTGGACCGGCTCAAGGCCATGATGACGGACGTGGTGATCTCCGGACGCCACAACGACCTGCCGCACCTCAAGGAGTATTCGGACTCATCACGGCACGAGGCGAGCATCAAGAGCTTCAAACTGTCGTTCGGCAGCGAAGAAGACGGTGTCAACGGCGACCTGGGCATCCTCATCGTAAACAACATGCTGCTTACCGGCTTCGATGCGCCGGTCGAGCAAGTGATGTATCTCGACAAGGTCGTGGTTGCCCACAATCTGCTGCAGGCCATCGCCCGAGTGAACCGCGTCGGCGGCGAATCCAAGGACAAGGGCTTCGTGGTTGACTACGTCGGCATCGGCCACCACCTCAAGAAGGCGATCGACACTTACGACGAGCGCGAACAGAAGGAGATCATCGACGCCCTGAGCTTCCCCGAGGAGGAGTTGCGGGAACTCCAGGATGCCCATGCGGCCGTGATGGCCCTGCTCCAGAAGCACGGTCTCACGGACATGAGCGATCACGACGCCTTCTACGATGTGTTTTACGACGAGGATCTGCGTTTTGACTTCATGCTCGCGTTCAAGCGGCTGACCAGATCGCTCAATCTCCTCTTCCCGGCCCGCCAGGCCCTTGAGTTCATGGGAGACTACAAGGCGCTCGCCGAAATCAATGTGCTCGCCGGAAAGCACTTCCGCGACCAACGGCTAAGCATGAAGGGCATCCCGGCAAAGCTTCGTGCAATCACGGATGCCCACCTCGAGTCCCGGGGCATCGATGTCAAAGTCCCGCCAATCTCGATCCTTGACGAAGATTTCGAAAAGGGTATTAGCGCGCACCGTCGGACCAAGACCAAAGCTGCCGAGATCGAGCACGCAATACGCCACCACCTCGACGTTGATCTGGACGATGATCCTGACCTGAGGGCGTCCTTCGCCGAAGCCCTGGCGGCCATTTTCGAGGAGTTCCGAGACAACTGGAACAAGATATACGAAGAACTAGAGAAACTGCGGGCGCGCATTATCAATGCCAGCAACGAGCCAACGTATGGCTTGCATCGAAAAAAGCAAATGCCATTCTTTCGAATGTTTCAGCGTGAACTGTTCGGTGTAGATAACTCGATTGCGGATCCGTCTCAGGTGGCTGAGGGGCATGCTGTCTATGGAATCGACAATGAAGACCGAATCAGCTATCTAGTAGATTTGACACAGCAGATTACTCTCGTTGTGGAGAGAGAGCTGAAGTTGGCAGGATTCTGGGAGAGCATTCCAGCCCGCAACAAACTCAAGGCAGAGATCCAGAAGATCTTGCTCGCGCCTGAGTTCGCCAAGGTTCCCGACCTCATCAAGAATCGTGCGCACATCATTAGTCGAGTTATGGAAATCGCTGAAAAGAACAATGACATTATTCTTTTCGCGGACCAGTGAAGATGGATATTGCCTACTCGGTAAAAAGATCATCAAAGCGAACGAGGGTTACGATTACTATCGAGCGCGACCGCAACGTCGTTGTGCACGCTCCGAGTCATGCGTCCGATGAAGCAATTTCTCGGATAGTCGAAGCCAAGAGGCATTGGATCTACGAGAAAACACGCCATAGCCAAAAATACACAGCTCACCCTCACCCTCCTGGCAAGGAACTCGTCAACGGCGAGTCTGCCCTATATCTTGGGCGAAGCTACCGGATCGAAATCGTGGATGAACAAACGGAAAGTATTCGATTTGACCAGCGCTTTCTGATTCCGGCATCGCGCGCACCCCACAAGAAGGGTGCTATGCGAGAGTGGTACATCGCCAGAGCAAAGGAGCGAATCATTCCTCGCGTGGTGAAACAGGCTCGGGAGCTTGGCGTTACCTTTGGCCAGGCGTGCATCGTTGACAATCGATATCGATGGGGTTCGTGCACAGTTCGCGACAACATCAACCTGAATTGGCGGCTGATTAAGGCGCCGGTCTTTGTCGTCGATTACGTCATCGCGCATGAACTCGCCCATTTGATGGAGCCGAATCATACACCGCGGTTCTGGAACATTGTTAAGACGCAAGTACCCACCATGGACAAAGCGCGCGACTGGCTGAGAGAGCACGGCCAAATCCTCGAGGAAGAGGTTTAGTTTGCTGGTCGCACACGGTTTCTATGTCGTAGTCAGTTGCCGTTTCCCATGACCAATTTTGCAAATGACACAGAGATGAAGAAGGAAGACACAGGGAGCGAGGCGGAGGTTCTGGCCGACATCCTTGAATGGTCGAAGGACTGCCCAAAGTGGCAGCGTGATGCGCTGCGACGTCTTTGCGTGAAGGGTGAGCTTGAAGACTCGGATCTCGATGAATTGACGGTCGTGTGCAAGAGCAAGGACAAAGGCAGTGTGCCTCTCGCCGCCGAGCATATTCCCGACCCCGAGGCAGCCGCGACGACAGTCAATCTGAGGGCCATCAATGGCGCAGAAAATGTCAACGCACTGAAGCCCGGCGAACACCTCACCTTC